>JANPHZ010000167.1:0-2048 GCA_031424715.1 Frankiaceae bacterium | reverse complement strand
GCCATCTCGTCACGCAGGTCGGCGTAGTGGTCGGTGGGGGAGACGGGGAAGTAGCCGCCCTTGGTGCGCGGCTTGTAGCCCAGGTTGCCGCCCACCTCCTCCTTGCCGGTGTTCCACGCGGCGGCCTTGGCGTCGATCTTGTAGAAGGCGCCCTCGGGCTTGTCGTCGTACTGCACCGAGTCGAAGATGTAGAACTCCGCCTCGGCGCCGAAGAACGCGGTGTCGGCGATGCCCGAGCCCTTGAGGTAGGCCTCGGCCTTCTTGGCGACGTTGCGCGGGTCGCGCGAGTAGGCCTCACCGGTGAGCGGGTCGTGGATGAAGAAGTTGATGATCAGCGTCTTGCGGACCCGGAAGGGGTCCAGTCGCGCTGAGGTCGGGTCGGGCAGCAGCAGCATGTCCGACTCGTGGATCTGCTGGAACCCGCGGATCGAGGACCCGTCGAAGCCGAGGCCGTCGTCGAACACGTCCTGCGTGAACGAGCCGACCGGGACGGTGAAGTGCTGCATCACACCGGGCAGGTCGCAGAAGCGGACGTCGACCATCTCGACGTCCTCCTTCTCGATGAAGGCGAGGACTTCCTTGGCGGTGGAGAACACGATGTCGTCCTTTGCGTCGCGGGTGAAGGGCTCGCAGGCACGCTAACCAGCAGCTGTGACCCGGTGGTGTCCCGGGTGTTTCGGCCCCGTTACGGGCCGGCCCGGCTGCACCGAGCGGGGGTACGACGACGACGTTAGCCTTGTCCCATGCCGTCCTGGACCAGCACCTGGCTGTCCGGCCTCGAGGCCGCAGGCGTCACCCGGGCCCCCGACGACTGGCGCGGCAAGAAGCTCGGGCTCCCCGCGGAGGGCGCCGGAGCGGTGGCGAGCTTCAACGCTCGCCTCGGCGCCGTGCTGGCCGACCTGTTCGTCGCCGGGCTGCTCGGCGCCGTCCTCAACCTCTCGGTCACCGACCCGGGCCTGGTGGCCAAGCAGGCGGCGGGCATCGGTGCCTTCGTCGGCCTCTACGTCGTGCTCCTGCCCTGGACCGGGCGTACGCCGGGCATGGCGCTGGCCGGCATCGCCGTGCAGCGCCTGGACGGCCGCCGGCTCAACCCGTTGGCGGCGCTGCTGCGCGGGGTCCTGGTGGCGCTCACCCTGCCGGCGCTGTTCACCGACCGGCAGGGCCGCGGGCTGCACGACAAGCTGGTGGGCTCGGTCGTCGTGCGCACGCGCGACTAGCGCTGGCGCCCGCGCGGGACGCGGGTGGGCATCGGGCCCTTGGGGATCGGCACCGACTGCGTGGGCATCGCCTTGAGCTTGCGGTCGAGGTCGTTGACGACGACGGGCTTGATGTTGCGCGGAAGCTTCAGGAAGTGCTTCTCCAGGGCACGCAGACCGACCTGGCCGTCGCCGTCACCGACGACCACGTCGTAGACCGGGGTGTCCCCGATCCAGCGGGCCAGCTTCTTCTTCTCGGTCACCACCAGGCCCCTGACTCGGTTGGGGTTGCCCTCGCCGACCAAGACGATGCCGGGGCGGCCCAGGACCCGGTGCAGCAGGTCCTGCTCGCGGGTGAAGCCCACCGCGGGGGTGACCCGCCAGTTGCCACGCATGTTCTGCAGGACCGCGGCCCCAGCGCCGACCTGGCCCTCCACCTGCAGGTAGGCAGCCTTCTGCACCCGCTTGCCGAAGACCGCGACGGTGACGAGCAGCGCCACCATCAGGCCGAGGAAGCCGACCAGAAACGGGTGCCCGACCACGAAGCCGAGTGCGAGAAACAAGGCGAACGGGCCAAGGAAAGCAGCCGCCAGGCGCGGCAGCAGCTGGCGGTCGGCCTTGCGCGTCATGGTGAACGCGGTGCGGATCTGCTTGGCCCGCTGACCCCGTGGCGGCTTGGCCCGCCGAGCGGGCTTGCCGGGCTTGGCCGCCTTGCCGGCGGCCCCGCTCTTACCGGCAGGGGTGGACGATCGACGCAGGGACACCATGGGCGTCAAGGATAGGCGGCGCGCCCCGGCCGGCGTCGTGTCTTCGCCGCCGTCGTGTCTTAGCCGCCGTCGCGCTCGGCCCGGC
>JANPHZ010000166.1:0-7160 GCA_031424715.1 Frankiaceae bacterium | reverse complement strand
GGCGTGCCGTCCGCGGTCAACGCGCCGAGGGTCTGCCCGAGCAGCGTGACCGCGTCGGCGGCGGACAGGTGGTCACCGGTCGAGACCACGAGGTCGGGCGTGAGCCGGGCCAGCGCCTTGACCCAGTCGGAGCGCCGCTGGTGGCGGGGCAGCAGGTGCAGGTCGGACAGGTGCAGCACTCGCACCGGCGCGCTGTCGGCCGGCAGCATCGGCACGGTGACCCGGCGCAGGACGGGCAGGTGGGGTTCGACCAGCGACCAGGCAGCCGTCAGTCCGGCACCGACCACCGCTGCCCGACCCCATCGCATGCCCCCACCCTAGGGACCGGCTGGGTAGGTTCGCGGTCATGGGAGCCCTCAAGGACACGCTGCACGCCGACCTCACGACGGCCATGAAGGCGCGCGACGAGCTGACCACCGCGACCCTGCGGATGGTGCTCACCGCGATCGGCAACGAGGAGGTGGCCGGCAAGGCCGCCCGCGAGCTGACCGATGACGAGGTCCTCAAGGTCATCACCCGCGAGGGCAAGAAGCGCCGCGAGGCGGCCGAGGCGTTCCGCGCCGGGGGGCGCGAGGACCGGGCCGAGCGAGAGCTCGCCGAGGGCGCCGTGATCGAGACCTACCTGCCAGCGCAGCTGTCCGACGACGAGCTGAGCGCCCTCGTCGCGCAAGCCGTCGCTGAGGCGGGCGCGTCCGGGCCCCAAGCGATGGGCGCGGTGATGAAGCTGGTCAACCGGCAGGTCGCGGGCCGTGCCGAGGGGGGCCGGGTCGCCGCTGTCGTGAAGGCAGCCCTCGCGGGCTAGCCCCGGGTCTTGCCGGGTTTGGGGGTCGGCGCCGGCGGCGGTGGGGTCGAGGCCGGGGGTGCTGCCTGGCTCGGGCTGGGGCTCGGGCTCGGCGGCGGCGGCGGCGGCGCGACCTTGCCGTTGGACTGGAACACCGTGATGACCCGGCCCACGCTGACACTGCGGCCGGCCCGCGGCGAGGTGTAGGGCACGATCCCGTACGCCGTCGGCGCGGCAGCGACGAATCCGCCGTCGCGGACGCCGAAGCCGGCGTCGGCCAGGGCTTGCTTTGCCACGTCGTACGGCTGGCCGGTGACGTCGGGGACCTCGACCTGCTCGCCGTCGACGACCTCGGGGTCGGGGTCGCCGAACTGCTCGACGGGCAGGTTTTCGTGGGCCTGCGCCATGGCCTGGCGCCAGATCGCCGCCGGGATGTCGCCGCCGTAGACCTGCCGGTAGTAGCGGCCGTTGATGGTGACCCGCTTCATCGGGGTCGGGGTGGGCTTGCCGACCCACACCGCGCCGGCCAGCTGCGGCGTGTAGCCGACGAACCACGCGGCCTTGGACTCGTTGACGGTGCCCGTCTTGCCCGCCGCCGGCCGGCCGAGGCTGGCGCGCAGGCCGGTGCGGTAGGGGTCGGGGCCGTCGATGACCTGGCGCAGGAGGCTGGTCAGGGTGTCCGCGACACCGGGTTCGAGCACCTGCTCGCAGCGATTTTCCGGCAGGGCAAGGGGCTTGCCGTCGGGACCGATGATCGCCGTGACCCCCCGCGGCGGGCAGTAGAGGCCGTGGGCGCCGAAGGAGGCGTAGGCCCCGGCCATGGCGAGCGGGCTGACCCCGGCGGTGCCCAGGACGAAGGACGGGAACCGGTCGAGTGGCTTGAGCGCGTAGTTGTTGATCGCCTTGAGGCCGAGCTGCTCGGCGAGCGCCACCGGCTTCTCGATGCCGGTGCGCTCCTCCAACTGCAGGAAGTAGGTGTTGACCGACATGCTGGTGGCGCGCTGCATGTCGAAGGTGCCCTGCTCGGAGTCGCCGGCGTTCTGGATCGAGTAGGGCTCGATCTCCCCGTCCTTGACGTCCTTGAAGACCTTCGAGGTGTAGCGCTGCGGGGAGAACAGCGTGAGTGACAGCGGGATCCCCTGCCGCAAGGCCTCGGCGAGGACGAACGCCTTGAACGTCGACCCGGCCTGGAAGCCGAACGTCCCACCCGTCGCGTAGTTGACCTTGGTCTTGTCTGGGCCCTTCTCGTCGGAGTAGGTGCGGTCGACGGCCATCGCGCGGATCAGGCCGGTCCCCGGCTGGACGACGGCCATCGCGGCCGCTGCGCCGAACGGGTCCTTGCGCGGGACCCGCTCGTCGACAGAGGTCTGCGCCGCTGTCTGGACGATGGGGTCGAGGCTGGTGCGGATCGTCAGCCCGCCACCGAGCAGGTTGCGCTGGCGCTCCGCCTTGGTCCTGCCCAGGACCGCGCCGACCGCGGTGTCCTCCAGCTCACGCCGGATGTAGTCGCAGAAGAACGGCGAGCGTACGGCGGGGTTCTCGCAGCCGCTGACGACCGGGCGCAGCTTGGTGACGATCTTTGTGCCGGCCGCATTTGCGCGGTCGTCCTCGGTGATGAAGCCCAGATCGCTCATCCGACCCAGGACCAGGTCACGGCGCGCGGCGGCCTGGGCCAGCACGTCGGGGTCCTTGCTGCTCGGGTCGAAGCGGTTGGGGTTCTGCACCATCCCCGCGAGCAGCGCCGACTCGGCCAGGGTGAGGGCGTTGACCGGCTTGGCGAAGTAGAAGTTGGCCGCCGTACCGATGCCGTAGACCCCGCGGCCGAAGTAGGCGATGTTGAGGTAGCGCTCGAGGATCTGGTCCTTGCTCATCCGCTGCTCGAGCGCCATCGCGTAGCGCGCCTCTTGCAGCTTGCGCTCGAGGGAGTCGGCGCGGGCTGCCTGCTGGCCCTTCTTGTCCGTCGCTGACTCGATGAGCGCGTTCTTGACGTACTGCTGGGTCAAGGTGGACGCGCCCTGCTTGACCCCGCCGGCGCCGGCGTTGGTCAGCGCGGCGCGGGCGATGCCCTTGTAGTCGAGGCCCTTGTGGGCGTAGAAGCGGGAGTCCTCGATGGCGATGACCGCCTGCCGGGCCTGCAGCGGCACTTGCTTGAGGCTGACGTTGACGCGGTTCTGCAGGTAAAGCGTGGCGAGCAACGAGCCGTCGGAGGCGAGGATCTTGCTGCGCTGCGCCGGCGGGCCGGCGCTCAGGTCGGCGGGTAGGGCCAGGAAGTCATCGGCGCCCGACTTGACGGCCAGGCCGAGCCCGCCGACGACGGGAAAGGCGAGGGCGGCGAGCATCACGCCGAGCGCCACGCTCACGGCGGCGCCGACCCAAAGGCGCTCAACCAGGGCTGAGCGGGCCTTCGGTCGCGCAGAGGTCACCACGCCCTCCAGGGTAAGCCGGGGTGCGCGAACAGGCGCCGCACGACGTCCTTCGTGATCACCGCCGGGTGCTGAGCGTGCGCCGGACGCCACGTCGGCGGTGATCGTGTGTGGAGGGGGAGGCCGAGGCGGGCGGGCGGGCCGAGGCGGGGCGGCGCGGGGGCAGGGCGACCGGTGTCCCGGTATGGGTGCACTCGCGGCGGAGCGTCCCGGGATGGCCCAGAAGGACTAGGCACAGATAGGTCGATCGGGTCTGCCGAACAGCGCTCCTGCTGCCTACCGTCCAGGAATGATCCTCGAGTGGAGCGCCGACGCGGCCTGCCGCACCGCCGACCCTGACGCGCTGTTCGTCACCGGCGCGGCGCAGAACCGCGCGAAAGCGGTGTGCCAGGGCTGTCCGGTCCGCACCGAGTGCCTGTCCGACGCGCTCGACAACCGGGTGGAGTTCGGCGTCTGGGGCGGGATGACCGAGCGCGAGCGCCGGGCCCTGCTGCGCCGGCGGCCCGACGTCAGCTCCTGGCGTCAGCTCCTGGGTGCGGCCCGCGCCGAGCACGACCGCCGCGCCGGCTGACCCCTGCGCTCAGGAGGCGAGGTCGGCGCCGACGGACCGCAGGCCGTCGAGGTCGTGGACGTCACCGGGCTGCGCGGCCACTTCGACCACCGCGACTCCCGGGTGGGCCGTCGTGAACCGCTCCTGCAGGCGCTGCTCGCGCGCGCTGAGCTGGATCCGATCGGCGTGCAGCCGCAGGACCGCTGCCGCGAGCGGTGAGCCCTGGGTGTCCTCGAGCGTCTGGGCCGCCGCGAGCGAGCGCTCGGCCGTGAGGGTCGTGGCCGACGATCGGTGGACCCGGTTGACGACCAGACCGGCGAGCGGCATCTGCTCCTGGGCCAGCCGCTCGACGAAGTACGACGCCTCGCGCATGGCGTCGCGCTCGGGCGCGGCCACCACGACGAACGACGTACCCGGTGCCTTGAGCAGGTCGTACGTCGCCTGCGCCCGCTCGCGGAAGCCGCCGAACATCGTCTCGAGCGCCGCCACGAACTGCGACACGTCCTGCAGCACCGAGGCACCGATGATCTTGGTGAGGACGCCGGTGAAGACGTTGAAGCCGGCCGTGACCACCTTCAGATAGGCCTTGCCCCCGGCCTTGGCGGGCGCCATCAGGATCTTGATCATCCGGCCGTCGAGGAACGTCGTCAGCCGCTGCGGCGCGTCCAGGAAGTCCAGGGCCGAGCGCGTCGGTGGCGTGTCGACGACGACGAGGTCGTAGTTGCCGGTCGCCTGCAGCTGCCCCAGCTTCTCCATCGCCATGTACTCCTGCGTGCCGGCAAAGGAGGACGACAGGGCTTGGTAGAAGGGATTGGCCAGGATCGCCGCCGCCTTGGCGGGCTCGGCGTGCGTCTCGACGATCTCGTCGAACGTCCGCTTCATGTCGAGCATCATCGCGTCGAGAGAGCCGCCCGCCGAGGTATCGACGCCGGCGACGGCCCGCGGCACGTTGTCGAGCTCGGACAGCCCCATCGACTGCGCGAGCCGGCGGGCCGGGTCGATGGTGAGGACGACGGTGCGGCGTCCCCGCTCGGCCGCGCGGAGCGCGAGCGCGGCGGCCGTCGTGGTCTTGCCGACGCCGCCGGAGCCGCAGCACACGAGGATCGCGGCAGTGTCGAGCCGAGCATCGAGGTCGAGCCGGGGAGCAGCCACGTCACGCCATCCCTTGGTCCACGAGCAGCCCCGCGAGCTGGTAGAGGCCGCCGAGGTCGACAGCGTCGGGCAGCAGGGGGAGCTCGTACGACGGTCGCGACAGCGCGCCGAGGGCGTCGCGGCCGCGCTCCTCCAGTGCCACCCTTTGGGCGTGGTCGGAGGCCTCGGCAGCGAGGGCGGCGAGCACCGGCTCGGTCACCTCGAGCCCGCCTTCCTTCAGCCCCGCGGCGAGCGCTGCCACGTCGAGCCGGCCGTCCTCGGCCGCGGCCAGGTCGGCCGGGGGGAGCAGCGGGTCGCGCACGCTGTTGACGACGACCCCGCCGACGGGCAGCCCGACCGAGCGCAGCTCGGCCACGCCGTCGAGGGTCTCCTGCACCGGCATCTCCTCGAGCAGCGTCACCAGGTGCACGGCTGTCTGCGCTGAGGTCAACACCGCCATCACCGCGTCGGACTGGTGCTTGATGGGGCCGACCTTGGCCAGCCCGCTGACCTCGTGCGAGATGTTGAGGAAGCGCACGATCCGGCCAGTCGGCGGCGCGTCGAGCACGACGGCGTCGTAGGCCGGCGAACCGTCCTTCGCCCGGCGTACGACGGCTTCCTTGACCTTGCCGGTGAGCAGGACGTCGCGCAGCCCCGGCGCGATCGTGGTGGCGAAGTCGATGGCGCCCATGCGGCGCAGGGTGCGCGCCGGGATCCCGGTCGGCGACAGCTTGTAGAACATGTGCTGGTAGTCGTGCAGCGCCATCTCCGGGTCGACGGCGAGGGCGAAGACGTCGCCGCCGCCCGGGGCAACCGCGACCTTGCGCTCCTCGTACGGCAGGGGTGCGGAGTCGAAGAGCTGGGCGATCCCCTGGCGGCCCTCGACCTCGACGAGCAGCACCTTCCGACCGCCGTGCGCGAGCGCCAGCGCGAGGGCTGCCGCCACCGTCGTCTTGCCCGTGCCGCCCTTGCCGGTGACGACGTGCAGGCGTACGTCGGGGAAGTCGGGCACCTGCCCAGGGTAGGCGCGCACAGCCGACCCGCCCGTCGAGCAGGAAACCGGGTGCCTGTGGCGAAACACACCGCAGTGACGCCGGCCACATCGGCGCCCGCCAACCTTGAGCCCGCTGGATGAAGGTGGACATGCTGACCGAACCGGTATGGCAGGGCTCGGCCGAGTGCCGACGCGACAACGCCGTCTACTTCTTCCCCCCGGCCCACTTCGAGCGCAAGGCCGAGAAGGACGCCCGCGAGGGCGCCGCCCGCGCGCTCTGCCGGGTCTGCCCGGTCCAGCAGCGGTGCCTGGAGTACTCCATGACGATCCAGGAGCCGCACGGCATCTGGGGCGGGCTGAACGAGCTCGAGCGCCGCCGGCTCCAGCGCAAGCGGGCCGCCGAGCTGGAGGCCGCGCTCCCGGCCTGAGCCGGCAGCCGCCGCCTCGCTAGGGTCGGGTCATGCAGACGTGGGAGTACGTCACCGTTCCGCTGCTCGTGCACGCGACGAAGCAGATCCTCGACAACTGGGGCAGCGAGGGCTGGGAGCTGGTCCAGGTCGTGCCCGGTCCGGGTGGCGGTGACCAGCTCGTCGCCTACTTCAAGCGCCCCAAGGGCGACACGTGAGCGTCCACGCGCGGCTGGCCGAGCTGGGGCTGACGCTGCCGTCGGTGGTCCCCCCGGTCGCGGCCTACGTCCCGGCCGTGCGCAGCGGCGCCCACGTCTTCACCTCGGGTCAGCTGCCGATGGTCGAAGGCCGGCTGCCGGCCACCGGCAAGGTCGGGGCGCAGGTGACGGCCGAGCAGGCCAAGGAGCTCGCCCGTACCTGTGCCCTCAACGCCCTCGCCGCCATCGACGCGCTCGTCGGCCTCGACGCCGTACGCCGGGTGGTGAAGGTGACGGGCTTCGTGGCCTCGATGCCCGACTTCACCGGTCAGCCGGGGGTCATCAACGGAGCGTCCGAACTGCTCGGTGAGGTCTTCGGCGAGGCCGGCCAGCACGCCCGCTCGGCCGTGGGGGTGGCCGTCCTGCCGCTCGACGCGCCCGTCGAGGTGGAAGTGATCGTCGAGGTCGCATGACCGGACCCGCGCTGCCGCCCGGGTTGATCGAGCGGGCCAGGGCCGCCACCGACCCGTCCTACGTCGCGCCGCCGGTGCGCGATGCCGCGACGATCGCGCTGGTGCGCGACGCGGCCGATGGCCTGGAGGTCTACCTGCTTCGCCGGGTCAGGGCGATGGCCTTCGCGAGCGGCATGCACGTCTTCCCCGGCGGGTCGGTCGACC
>JANPHZ010000165.1:0-1954 GCA_031424715.1 Frankiaceae bacterium | reverse complement strand
GCCTGCGCCTGGACCTCGCGCAGTACCGCGAGCTCGAGGCCTTCTCGGCCTTCGCCTCCGATCTCGACAAGGCCTCCAAGGCCCAGCTTGAGCGCGGTCAGCGCCTCGTCGAGCTGCTCAAGCAGGGGCAGTTCTCGCCCTACGCCGTGGAGCGACAGGTCGTCTCGGTCTGGGCCGGCACCAAGGGCTATCTCGACATCGTCCCCGTCGGCGACGTCCGCCGCTTCGAGGCCGAGTTCCTCGACTACGTCGGGCTGTCGCACCAGGGCATCTACGACGCCATCGTGCAGACCGGCAAGCTCGAGGACTCCACGGTGGAGCAGCTCAAGCAGGCCGTCGAGGCCTTCACCCAGCAGTTCCAGACCAAGGACGGCAAGCGCCTGGTCAACGAGGCCGCCGTCGAGGCGATGGACAAGGCCGACGAGGACCAGACGACCATCACGGCCTACAAGCCCGCGCCCGCCAAGCGCTGACATGGGGGCCCAGCTCAGCGTCTATCGCCGACGCATCAAGTCGATGCAGTCGACCAAGAAGATCACCAAGGCGATGGAGCTCATCGCCGCGTCGCGCATCGCCAAGGCGCAGGCCGCGGTCAACGCTGCCCGCCCCTACGAGCGCGAGATCACGCGGGTGCTCTCGGCGCTGGCCAGCCAGTCCTCGATCGACCACCCGCTGGTCAACGAGAAGCCCAACCCCTCCCGGGCGGCAGTGCTGGTGATCAGCAGCGACCGCGGCCTGGCCGGCGGCTACAGCTCCAACGCCCTCAAGCAGGCCGAGGGTCTGGCCAGCCTGCTGCGCAGCGAGGGCAAGGAGCCGGTGACCTACCTCATCGGCCGCAAGTCGGTCGCCTACTACCGGTTCCGCAACCGCGACATCGAGCAGTCCTGGACCGGCTTCTCCGAGAAGCCGACCTATGCCGATGCCAAGGAGGTCGCGGACACCCTCATCGACGCCTTCGTCACGCCGACGGCTGAGGGCGGGGTCGACGAGATCCACGTGGTCTTCACCGAGTACGTCTCGGCGCTGACGCAGAAGCCAGTCGCCGACCGGGTGCTGCCACTCGTCGTGGAGTACTCCGAGGAGCAGGCGCCGGACGGCCCGCTCCCGCTGTATGAGTTCGAGCCCGGCCCGGAGGCACTGCTCGACGCGCTGCTTCCGCGCTACGTCGAGACCCGTGTCTACGCCGCATTGCTGGCGTCGGCCGCCTCGGAGTCGGCGTCGCGCCGGCGGGCCATGAAGGCCGCGACAGACAACGCGCAAGACCTCATCACGTCGCTCACCCGAGCGGCGAACGCGGCCCGTCAGGCCGAGATCACCCAAGAGATCAGTGAAATCGTTGGCGGCGCAAGCGCGCTCGCCTCAGCAGGGAGTGAGTGAGCGCCATGACCATCACCGACCAGGACACCACCCAGGCCGTCACGCCCGGTGGGACAGGACGCGTCGCCCGGGTCATCGGCCCCGTCGTCGACGTCGAGTTCGCGCCCGACGAGATGCCGGAGATCTACAACGCGCTCGAGGTCGACCGCACGATGGGCGGTGAGACCTTCACCCTGACGCTGGAGGTCGCCCAGCACATCGGCGACAACCTCGTGCGCGCCATCGCCATGCAGCCGACCGACGGCCTCGTGCGCGGCGCCCCCGTCACCGACACCGGCGCCGCGATCTCGGTGCCTGTCGGCGACGTCACCAAGGGCCACGTGTTCAACGCCCTCGGCAAGCCGATGGACGTCAGCGAGGAGTCGCTGAACATCACGACCCGCTGGCCGATCCACCGGCCGAGCCCGGCCTTCGACCAGCTCGAGAACAAGACCGAGATGTTCACGACCGGCATCAAGGTCATCGACCTGCTCGCGCCGTACGTCTCCGGCGGGAAGATCGGCCTGTTCGGCGGTGCCGGTGTCGGCAAGACCGTCATCATCCAGGAGATGATCTACCGCGTCGCCAAGGAGTTCTC
>JANPHZ010000164.1:0-2695 GCA_031424715.1 Frankiaceae bacterium | reverse complement strand
CGGCCCAGTCCCCGGACGGCTGTGACGGACCCGTCCGTGGTGCCGACGTCGCGACCGCTGCGCCGAGCCGCCCCGCCCAGGGCTCGGGGAGCGATGGGGGTCTGACGGGCCAGGCGCAGCGACTGCAGGCCGAGGAGGGCCAGCACGGCGAGCCCGAGGAGGGCTGCGGGCCGGTCGCTGGGCTGGAGGGCTGCCGGGTTGGTGAGCGCCGCGACCGGGAGCGGGGCGATCCCGGGCGCCGGGGCGGGCGTGGCCGCCACGGGCGCGGGCGCAGGGATGCCGCCGGAGGGGAGCAGCGGACCAGCCGGGGCAGGCGGTGCGACCAGGGCGGGGAACCCCGGCGGGGGCGCGGTGGTCATGTCCTCCTCGGCTGCCGGTGCCGGTGCCGGAGGCGGGACCGGCGGGCTCACCGCACCAGGCGGGACCGGGGCCGTCGCGGTGACGACAGCTGCCGCAGTGGCCCGTTCCAGGGTGAGCGAGAAGGCCGAGCCCGGAGCGGGTCGCAGCAGCACGTTGATGCTGCCGAGGCCGGGCGGCAGCGGTACGACGAGGACCTCGCCCGCCACCCGGGCCGGCAGCGGGGTCGCGCAGTCACCCGTCGGTGCCCCTTCGAGGCGGCCGCCCTGCTCGGGGGGCCAGCGGTCCAGGGTCGGGCAGGCCTGCACGTTGACAGTGCCGACGGCGTCGCCGATCGGCAGGCGCAGCTCCACCCCGACGCGCCCGGCCGGCAGCTCGGTGCGCAGCGCGCTGACCGCCAGCGGGCCGGTCGGGTCGGCCGCCACCCAGGTCCCGCCCTCAGGGACTGGGGACACGGGCAGGACCGGGACCGGGGGGCCAGGGTTGGTCCTGGTCCAGTAGCCCGTCACCGGATCGCCCACCGCCGCGGCGGCCGGGCAGGCGGCTCCGGACAGCGCTGCAGTGGCGAGCAGCAGTACGACGCATCGCCTCATCCGGGCGTCCGCACCGTGCCGGCAGCCCGGGCGGTGAGGCCGCCGCTGCGCTGCACGGCGGCGGGGTCTCCACCGAGATAGCTGCGCACGACGCGGTCGTCGTGGAGCACGTCCTGCGGCGTCCCCTCGGCGATGACGCGGCCGAGCTCGAGGGCGACCAGGCGGTCGCAGATCGAGGAGAGCAGGGGCATGTCGTGCTCGATGACCAGCAGGGCGCAGCCGGTGTCGTCGCGGAGCTTGAGCAGCAGCGGTCCCAGCGCCTCGGTCTCGCGCTGCGCGATGCCCGACGACGGCTCATCGAGCAGCAGCACGCTCGGGTCGTGCGCCAGGGCCATGCCCAGGTCGACGATCCGCCGGCTGCCGGTCGACAGCTCGCGCACCTGCTTGTCGCGCAGGGCCCCGAGCCCCAGCAGCTCGACGAGGTCCTCGACCGTGTAGGCGACGTCGTCCTCGTCGCGCCGGGCGTCGGGCAGGAAGACGCCCGAGGCCAGATAGCTGCGGACCGCGAGGTGGCGGTCGAGGGAGACGGCCAGGTTCTCGGCCACCGTGAGCGAGCCGAAGATCCGGGCGTCCTGGAAGCTGCGCCCGAGGCCTGCCATCGCCCGCCGGTCCGGCGACCAGCTGGTGACGTCGCGACCGGCGAGGTGCACCGTCCCGCCGCTCGGCTCGAGGTAGCCGCTGAGCAGGTCGAACAGGGTGGTCTTGCCGGCGCCGTTGGCTCCTACCAGACCGACGACCTCTCCGGGCCGTACGACGAGATCGACGTCGAGCACTGCGGCGACGCCGCCGAAGCGGACGCCGACGCCACGCGACTCGATCGCTGGGGCGCCTGCAGAGTCGATCGGGTGCGCGTCAGGGCGCTGCTCCGGAACGACCCCGGCGGCTCCCGCGAGGAAGACCGAGCGCAGGACGTCCTTGCGCCCCAGCAGGTCTGCGGTCGGGCCGGAGAAGCGGACCTGCCCCTTCTCCAGGAAGTAAGCGCGCTCAGCGAGGGTGAGGGCGACGTTGACGCTCTGCTCCACGACGACGACCGTGGTGCCCTGGGCATGGATGGCGCGGACCATGTCGAGGAGCGTGGCGACGATGGTGGGGGCCAGCCCCAGCGACAGCTCGTCGATGAGCAGCAGCGTCGGCTGGGAGACGAAGGCCATGCCGAGGGCCAGCTGCTGTTGCTCGCCACCGGACAGCGCACCACCGGCGGTGTCCCAGCGCTCGCGCAACCGGGGAAAGCGCTGCAGCACCTCCTCGACCCGCTCGCCGAAGCCCGTGGGGTCGGCGGTGTGCAGCCATCCGGCGAGGTCGAAGTGCTCGGCAACCGTGAGCGTGGGGAAGGTGCCCTTGCCTCCGGGCATCTGCACGATGCCCAGTTGAGCGGTCTGGACGGCGTCGGCGTGGGTGACATCCCGGCCGTTGAAGAAGATCGAGCCGCCGACCGGGTCAGTGAGGCCACTGACCGCGTTGAGCAGCGTCGACTTGCCGGCGCCGTTGGTCCCGAGCAGCGCCACGATCTCGCCCTGTCGGATCTCGACATCGACTCCGAAGAGCACCTGGACCCCGTCGTAGGCGACGTCGAGGCCCCGCACGGTGAGCAGCGCGCGTTCACCGGTGCTGTGGAGCTGTGCGTCCAGCTCTGCCGCCGTGGCCAGGGAGGCGAGGGCTTGCTCGGCGTCCCGGCGTACGGACTTGGCGGCGGTGGTGACGACGTAGCCGCCCACGAGCAGCGTCACGGCCAGGACGCCTAGGGC
>JANPHZ010000163.1:0-8970 GCA_031424715.1 Frankiaceae bacterium | reverse complement strand
GGTGCGCTTCCTGCGCCCGCAGGAGATCCCCACCTACGTCGAGCAGGGCATCTTCGACCTCGGCATCAGTGGTCGCGACTGGGTGACCGAGACCGGCGCCGACGTCGTCAGCCTCGGCGAGATCGGCGGCGGCCGGGCCGGCGAGTCGATCGTCAGCGTGGTCCTCGCCGTACCCAGGGAGTCCGACTGGAACAGCGTCAAGGACCTGCCCGAGGGCGTCCGCATCTCCACCGAGATGCCCGAGACCACCAAGCGCTTCCTCGCCGAGCACGGCGTCAGCGGCCGGGTCTTCACCAGCCATGGCGCGACGGAGGCCAAGATCCCGGACATCGTCGACGCCATCGTCGACCTGACCGAGACCGGCTCGTCGCTGCGCAAGGCAGGGCTCAAGGTCATCGAGACCCTGCTGACGAGTCGCACCGAGCTGCTGGCCCACCGGGCGGCGTACGGCGACAGCGACAAGCGGGCCGCGATGGAGGACATCGCGCTGCTGCTGCAGGGAGCGCTCCGGGCCCGCGGCCACGTCCTGCTCAAGCTCAACGTCCCGGTCGCTGCCCTTGACGACGTGCTCGCGGTGCTGCCGTCGATGTCGTCGCCGACCGTGATGCCGCTGGCCGACGGCGACCTGCGCGCCGTGGAGACGGTCGTGCCCAAGCGCGGCGTCAACACCCTGCTGCCCGCGCTGCGCTCCGCTGGTGCCCGCGACATCCTCGAGCTGCCGATCTCGAAGATCATCGAGTAGGTGGACCGCACCCGCCTGGCGCTCGCCGCCGCGGTGGTGTCCGGCGCGCTCGTGGCCGTGCAGACCAGGGTCAATGCCGCGCTGGCCGTCGACCTGGGCGATGCGCTGCTCGCGGCTGTCCTGTCGTTCGGCATCGGGCTGGTCACCGTGGCCGGCATCGTCGCGACGAGGTCGTCAGCCCGCGCCGCCCTGCCGCTGCTGGCAACGGCGCCGTGGTGGAGCTTTCTGGGCGGCTTCGGCGGAGCGACCCTGGTCGCCGTGGCGGCCCACGCCGCACCGCGCCTGGGCGTGGCCCTGCTCAGCATCGGCATCGTCGCGGGCCAGACGACAGGCGGCCTGCTCGTCGACCGCCTGGGCGTCGGCCCCGGGGGAGTCCACCACCTGACGCGACCTCGTGTCGTCGGGGCGCTGGTGTGCCTGCTCGCGGTGGGCGTCAGCGTCGTCGGCCGGGGTGCGGGCGAGGCGAGTCCCGTACTGCTGCTGCTCGCCCTCGTAGCCGGGCTGCTCATCGCCTTCCAGCAGGCCTTCAACGGTCGCCTGCGTCGAGCCACCGGCGATGCCTTCGTCGCCACCGTCGTCAACTTCGTCGTCGGGCTCAGCGCGCTGCTCACGGTCTATGGCCTGCTCGGGCTGCGCAACGGCTGGTCGGTCGAGCAGTGGCCGGGCGCCAGCGAGTGGTTCCTCTACACGGGCGGCCCCATCGGGGTCACCTTCGTCGCCGTGGCGGCGATCGTCGTACGCACCCTCGGGGTGCTGCGGCTGGGGCTCGCCGTCATCGCCGGCCAGCTGCTCGGAGCCGTGCTGCTCGACCTGAGCGTTCCCGCCGCCGCTCACGGCGTTGCGGTCGCCACCCTGGTGGGAGTCGCGCTCACGTTCGTCGCGGTCGGCATCACCGGGCGCACGGCGCGGGCAGCGGCATGACGCGACGGCTCGCCCAGCTGATGCTCGGCCTCGTGCTGTTCGGTGTCGGGATCTGGCTCGGACTGCAAGCCGAGCTCGGCGTCGGCCCGTGGGACGTCCTCGCCGGTGGGCTGTCCGAGCAGCTGGGCACCCCCTTCGGCCGTACGGCGATCGCGGTCTCGGTCGTCGTCTTCGTCATCGGGCTGATGGCCCGGGTGCGACCCGGCGTCGGCACCGTCCTCAACGTCGTCACGATCGGCGCCGTCATCGACCTGCTCCTCGCGGCGCCGCTGCTCGACGACCTCGGCGACCGGCCGGTGGCCCTGCGCCTGCTTGCGACGCTCGGCGGGATCGCTCTGGTCGCCGCCGGATCGGCGCTCTACCTCGGCGCGCATCTCGGTCCCGGTCCCCGGGACGGCCTCATGGTCGCGATCGCAGGCCGCACCGGCTGGTCTGTCGGGGTGTCCCGCGCCGCACTGGAGCTCACCGTCCTCGCGATCGGCATGGCCCTGCGCGGCCCGGTCGGGGTGGGGACGGTCCTGTTTGCCCTGGGCATCGGCCCCGCCGTGCAGCTGGCCTTTCGGGTGCTGCGCCAGACCCCTGTCCGCCGACCCCTGGAGGCCCCGCCATGAACCCTGCGCCACCGCCACCACCCGTGCCCTTCGTCGTTCGTCCTAGGCGGCTGGTCCTGTCCTGCCGGCTGGCCGCCGGGCTGCTGCTGTCGGTCTTCGGCGTGCTCGCCGTGCTGCTGCCGCGAGGCGAGGCCGGGGGGCAGGTCTTCGGTCCGGCCGACCAGATCGCGTTCTTCGGCATCGGCGTGCTGCTGGCCTGGGCGGCGCTGCAGTTCACCCGCGCCAAGGTGGTCGCCGACCAGGACGGCGTCCTCATCCGCAACTACGTCGGGGAACGCGTGCTGCCCTGGGCCGTGGTGTCCGGGGTTCGGCTGGACTCCGGCTCGCCATGGGCGAGTCTCGACCTGCAGGACGACGACACCGTCGCCCTCCTGGCGGTGCAGGCCAACGACGGCGCGCATGCCGTCGATGCCGTGCTGGCCCTGCGCCGGCTTCTTGCCGACGCGCAGGGACGGATCGGCGGTTCTGCCGGACAAGTCGGGAACGACGCCGCAGACTCTGCCTAGCGCTGCTCCACCGGAGTCGGCAGCGTGCCGAGACCGGAGTGGTGACCGTGCCCCGTCTGAGTGCCAGCCGCGTGTTCGTCCTGCTCGTGGTCGGCGTCTGCGCGCTGACCGGGACGGCCCAGGCCGTCCTGCCGCACGACACCCTGGGACGCGAGGCCTTGGCCGCCGGGGTCGTGGTGGCACCGCAACCCGTCGAGCCGGTCATTCCCCTCGCGCCCAAGGCGGGCTTGCTTCGCGCCGGCGCGACGGCGGCGCAGGAGGATGCTGGGCTGCCGCTGGCCGATCGGATCCGCAACGCCCTGCTCCGGTCGGGCGCGACCACGGTCTCCGCCGCCGTCGACGTGGACGGGCTGGGGGAGGTCCTGCGCATGGACGCCGCCCACCCGCTGCCGCCGGCTTCGACGCAGAAGTCCTTCGTGTCCGCGGCCGCTCTGCTGGGGCTGGCTCCGGGTTATCGCTGGACCACCGAGGCAGCCGCCCGGACGACCCCCACCGCCGGGCGGTTGCCGGGCGGGCTCTGGTTGGTCGGCGGCGGCGATCCCTACCTCACGCGCACCGGGCTTCGCGGCCTCGCCCGCAGCGTCCGGGCCAGCGGAATCACCTACGTGACAGGCGATCTGCTGCTCGATGACAGTCGCTACGACGCCCGCCGCAACGTCGACGGCTGGAAGAGCGACTACGTCCCGGGGGAGTCCGGACCGCTGTCCTCGCTGGCCGTCGACCGCAACGCCTTCCGCCGCGACCGGGCCTTCCTCGCCGACCCGGCGGTGCCGATCGCGCAGCTGTTCCGCGACGCGCTGTCGGTCGAGGGCGTCGTCGTGCACGGCGTGATCCGCCGCCACCGCCGGCCGGCCGACGCGCGCACGGTGGCCAGCGTGCAGTCCGGGCCCGTCGCCGACGTCGTACGACGGCTGCTTAAGAACTCCGACAACTTCGCCGCCGAGCTGGTCCTCAAAGAAGTGGGTCGCACCGTGCGCGGTGCGGGATCGTCAGCAGCCGGCACGCAGGCGATGGCTGACCTCCTGCGTGCCCAGGGTGTGCCGACCGGCCCCGGCACAGACGGGTCCGGGCTGTCGGCGCGCAACCGCCAGCACGCCACCGCTCAGCTGCTGCTGCTGCAGGCCGCGGCGCGCGACGCCGCGGTCGGCCCGGCACTGCGCAAGGCGCTGCCCATCGCCTGTCGCGACGGGACCCTGGAGAAGCGCATGTGCAACAGCGCGGCCGCCGGCCGGCTGATGGCCAAGACCGGCACGCTGCCGGGGGTGCGTGCCCTCGCCGGTTACACCACCACGGCTAGCGGGCGCGCGGTGCAGTTCTCTTTCGTGCTCACCGGAGTGCAGGACGGCCTCGCGGCGCGCAACGCCCTGGACGCCGCTGGCATCGTGCTCGCCTCCGCCACCGAGTGAGCGGTCGGGCGTTGCCCGGCCCGCCGACGCCTGACGACGGGGTGGCGCCAGCCGCTCTGCGCCGGGCGCTCGACCTCGCCGACGGGTCGCCGACGTCGCGCGCTGCCGTCCTGGCCCAGTTGCCCGCGGCTCGCCTCTTCGTGCCCGTGACCGCCACGGCGACCGAGGAGCGCGTCGACGAGGCGACTGGGCTGCGGGCCGACTCGTCGGCGCAGATGGCGTTGGTATCGCTGCTCTCCGCCGCCGGGGAGCGCGCCGTGCCCGCGTTCCTCGACGTCGCGTCCCTGCTCGCCTGGCGCCCGCAGGTGCGGCCCGTACCGGTCGGCGTGCCCTACCTGTGTCGCTCCGCTCTCGACGACGGCGCCGTCGCGGTGCTGCTCGATCCCGGTGGGGCCGGGCTGCTGCTCACCGAGGCCGAGCTGACCGCGCTGGCCGAGGGCTTCGTGCCCGTACCGGGGACGGGGGTGGCCTTTCGTCGTACGACGGCGCAGTGGTCCGAGCTCGACCCCGCGGCCGACCCGGCCCTGGTGCGGGCGCTGGCCGCAGCGATCCGGCCCGAGCGGCTGCGCGCCGCCCGGCTGCTGCAGGGGCCGGCGGGGCTGGCCCTCGGCGTGGTCCCGCGACGCGACCTCGACCCCGCCGAGCTCGCGGCCCTGGCCCAGCGGGTGCTCGCTCGCCTCGGCAGCGCGCTCCCTGTCGGCGGGCTCGACCTCGCGGTGGTCCCAGACACCGGTCCCGGCCTGCCCGTGCCCGTCCGGCGCGTCCGCTGGCCCGCCCGGATTCCATGATCATTGTCTGTACGGCGGCGCGCCACGCCGGTGCGTCGCGCGCGAGACAGACAATGATCAGGGGACAGGGGACAGGGGTCAGCCGGTCAGGCGTTCCCCAGGACCCTCGCCGGGCTCGTCCGGGAGGGGCGAGGCCTCCCGAAAGGCCTTCTGCAGCGACTGCAGCCCGTCGCGCAGCGGTGCGGCGTGCAGGCCCAGGTCGGGGCGGGCGGCGGTGACCAGGCCCGCCAGGGCGGTGATGAGCTTGCGTGCCTCGTCGAGGTCGAGGTGTCCCGGGTCGTCGAGGCCACACTTGACCGCCGCTGCGCTCATCAGGTGCACGGCGGTGGCAGCGATCACCTCGGCTGCGGGGACGTCGGCGAGGTCGCGAGCGGCGTCGTGGGCAGGGTCCGGTGCGGTCATGCTGCTAGCCTGGCAGAGCGACCCGACTGCTGCTCCACCAGATCCGAGGCAGTCGTGCAAGCGGAGGATCCACTCCCACCCGAGAAGCCCCAGCACGATCGAGGCGTCCGGGTCCGGTCGGCCGGTCTTTTCGTCCGTACGACGAAAGGCGTCGGTTGTGCTGCTGTGGGCCCTGCGCATCGCGCGGGGCCCTTCTTCATGAGCCCCGGGCCGCAGACCACAGACATGCGAACCAGGAGGCCCCATCAGCGCTGAACCCCGCATCAACGACCGGATCCGTGTCCCTGAGGTACGGCTGGTCGGTCCAGCAGGCGAGCAGGTCGGGATCGTCGCGATCCATGAGGCACTCAAGCTGGCGCAGGAGAGCGATCTCGACCTTGTCGAGGTCGCTCCCATGGCGCGCCCGCCGGTGTGCAAGCTCATGGACTACGGCAAGTTCAAGTACGAGACCGCCCAGAAGGCGCGTGAGAGCCGCAAGAACCAGGTGCTCACCGTCATCAAGGAGATGAAGCTCCGCCCGAAGATCGACCCGCACGACTACGCGACGAAGAAGGGCCACGTCGTCCGCTTCCTCAAGCAGGGCGACAAGGTCAAGATCACGATCATGTTCCGTGGCCGCGAGCAGTCCCGACCCGAACTGGGTTTCCGGCTGCTGCAGCGGCTGGGGGAGGACGTCGCCGAACTCGGCTTCGTGGAGTCCTCACCCAAGCAGGACGGCCGCAACATGATCATGGTCCTCGCGCCGCACAAGAACGCTGCCGACCTCAAGAAGGCAGCGGCGGCGACGGACAAGAACGCGGCCCCCCTCGTTGATCCGGAGCAGGCCATCGCCGACGAGGTGGCCATCGCCACCGGCGACAGCTGATCCCACCGCTCCACAGCACTGACCCCGCACGACCACGACGAGAGAGACGACGGCAGCCATGCCCAAGCAGAAGACGCACAGCGGTACCAAGAAGCGCGTGAAGGTGAGCGGCAGCGGCAAGCTGCTCCGGCAGAAGGCCGGTCGCCGGCACCTGCTCGAGCACAAGTCGAGCACCCTCACCCGGCGCCTCGACGGCACCACGGAGTTCGCTCCTGCCGACCGCCCCCGCATCAAGAAGCTGCTCGGCCTCTAACTCCCCGTTCCCCTCGTCCGGCTCGCCGGACGTCTCGATCACACAGAAGCAGGTGCAGTTGTGGCACGCGTGAAGAGGGCGGTCAACGCCCACAAGAAGCGTCGCGAGGTTCTCGAAAAGGCCAGCGGCTACCGGGGCCAGCGCAGTCGGCTCTACCGCAAGGCCAAGGAGCAGCTGCTCCACTCGGCGACGTATGAGTTCCGGGACCGCAAGAAGCGCAAGGGCGACTTCCGGCAGCTCTGGATCACCCGCATCAACGCGGCGGCGCGCGAGAACGGCATGACCTACAACCGGCTCATCCAGGGCCTCAAGCTCGCGGGTGTCGAGGTGGACCGCAAGGTCCTCGCTGACCTCGCGGTGACCGACGCGCCGGCCTTCGCCGCGCTCGTCGAGGTCGCCCGCGCCGCGGTCCCGGCGCAGCAGACGCCCGCAGCCTGAGCTGAGCACTCCTGACGGCGCGCCTGCCGTCCTGACCTCGACCCGGTCGCCCCGGGTCCTGGCCGTACGACGTCTCGACCGGCGCTCGGCCCGGGTGGCCGAGCGCCGGTTCGTCGTCGAGGGCCCGCAGGCCGTGCGCGAGGCGCTCACCTACGGCACGGTGCTCGAGCTCTTCTACGAGCCGGGGCGCCAGGACTCCCTCGTCGAGCTGGCCGCCTCGGCCGGAGTGGAGACCGTTCCTGTCGCGGCCAAGGTGCTCGAGGCGATGGCGGACACGCGGGCCCCGCAGGGCCTGGTCGCCGTCTGCCCGCTGCTCGATGTCGGCCTGGACGCGATCAACGACACGTCGCTGCTGGCGGTCCTCGACGCGGTCAACGACCCCGGCAACGCCGGCACCGTCCTGCGTACGGCGGACGCGGCAGGTGCCGGAGGGGTCGTGCTCACCTCAGGCAGCGTCGACCCGCACAACCCCAAGTGCGTGCGGGCCACGGTCGGGAGCCTGTGGCACCTGCCGGTCGTCTCGGACGTACCCCTCGAGGCGGCCCTGGAACGCGCGCGGGCGCTGGGGCTGCGGGTGCTCGCGACCTCGGGGTCCGGCGAGGTCGAGACCGTCGACCTCGATGACCTGGCGGACAGCGGACAGCTGTCGGCGCCGACCGCCTGGGTGTTCGGCGCGGAAGCCGCCGGCCTGTCGGCCGCGGCCCTGGCTGCCGCCGACACGGTGGTCCGGATCCCGCTGCGCGGCAGGGCGGAGTCGCTCAACCTGTCGGCGGCGGCGGCGATCTGCCTCTACGCCTCCGCGCGCGCCCAGCGACAGGGCTGACCCTCGCGCCTCTAGAGTGCAGCGCACCGAGCCGGGGGAGGTGGGGATGGCGTCAGGTGCCGCTCCGCTGACTGCTGTCGAGCAGCAGGCCTACGACGGACTCCCCGACGGGGTCGTGGTCGTCGACGCCCCGGGGGTGGTCTCCTGGGTCAACCCGGCGGCCGAGCGGCTGCTCGGCCAGGGCGCTGCTGCGCTGCTCGGTGCCGACTTCCGCCAGGCCCTCGCGCTGCAGGACGAGCAAGGCCGGGACTGGTGGGCCTGTACCGACCCTTTCGGCGGGCTGGCCACCCGAACCCGCCAGCCCGAGCGGCGGCTCAAGCACCTTCGCGCCGGACTACCCGGACCCGATCTGCTGGTGACCGCGTCCTTTCTGCGGGCCGAGGGTGCCGTCACCCGGATCGTCGTCGTCCTGCGGGACACCCGCATCCGTGACCGGATCGAACGCAGCCGGGCCGACCTGGTCTCCACCGTCGCCCACGAGCTGCGCAGCCCGCTCACGAGTGTGAAGGGCTTCACGGCAACCCTGCTGGCCAAGTGGGACCGGTTCAACGACGAGCAGAAGAAGGTCATGCTTCAGACCGTCAACGCCGACGCGGACCGGGTGACCCGGCTGCTCACCGAGCTGCTCGACGTCAGCCGGATCGACGCTGGCCGGCTCGAGATGCGCGTGCAGGTCGTCGACCTCGAGCGCGCCATCACCAAGACGGTGGCGGGGTTCGTCGCCGGCGGGGAAGCAGCGGAGCGGTTCGTCGTACAGGTGACGCCGGGGCTGCCCGAGATGTGGCTCGACCCGGACAAGGTCGCGCAGGTCGTCAGCAACCTCGTCGAGAACGCGCTCCGACATGGAGAGGGCGAGGTCACGATCACCCTGCGACCGCAGGGCGACGGGGCCGAGGTCACCGTGGGCGACGAGGGCGACGGGATCCCGGAAGAGACTGCCGGGAGGGTCTTCACCCGCTTCTGGCGCGGCGGCAACCGGCGCGGCGGCACCGGCCTCGGGCTCTACATCGTCAAGGGGCTCGTCGAGGCGCACGGCGGTTCGATCGAGGTGGACCGCTCGCCCAGCGGCGGTGCGCTCTTTCGATTTCTGCTGCCCGCCGGGCGACCCCCCTTCGAGGACTAGGGGATCCGGCGGGCGCCTTCTGGGAGACTGCCCACCGACGCCACAACCCCTGGAGTGCTTGCCGTGCCCGCCCCTGACGCGCCCGATCCGTC
>JANPHZ010000162.1:0-2593 GCA_031424715.1 Frankiaceae bacterium | reverse complement strand
TGACCTCATCACGCTCGTCGGCAAGAGCCTGTAAGTGCGGCTCGCCCAAGACCTCGACGTCACCGGCAAGCGGGTCCTGGTCCGCAGCGACCTCAACGTGCCGCTCCAGGACGGCGCGATCACGGACGACGGCCGGATCCGGGCCAGCTTGCCGCTGCTCCAGGACCTGGCCAAGCGGGGTGCGCGGGTCATCGTGATGGCCCACCTCGGCCGCCCAAAGGGTGCGCCCGATCCGGCGTACAGCCTGGAGCCGGTCGCGGACCGGCTGCAGGAGCTGCTCGGTGCCGACGTGCAGCTCGCCGACGACCTGACCGGGCACTCCGCCCAGGCGATGGTCGCCGCCCTCGGGGACGGCGAGATCGGGCTGCTCGAGAACGTCCGCTTCGATCCGCGCGAGACGTCCAAGGTCGACGCCGACCGCGCCGAGCTGGCCGATGAGCTGGCCGCCCTGGCCGACCTCTACGTCGACGACGCGTTTGGCGCCGTGCACCGCAAGCACGCCAGCGTCTACGACGTCGCGCAGCGGCTGCCGCACGCCGCCGGCCCGCTGGTCGCCGCCGAGGTCGAGGTGCTCCAGCGACTCACCCAGGACCCCGCGCGTCCGTACGTCGTCGTGCTCGGTGGGTCCAAGGTCAGCGACAAACTCAACGTTATCGAGGCCCTGCTGCCCAAGGTCGACAAGCTCCTCGTCGGTGGAGGCATGTGCTTCACCTTCCTGAAGGCGCAGGGGCATGACGTCGGCAGCAGCCTGCTCGAGGACGACCAGGTCGAGCGCTGCCGGGAGTTCCTCGCCAGCGGCAAGGTGGTGCTGCCGGTCGACGTCGTCGCGGCCAGCGCCTTCAGCGCCGACGCCGAGCACGACGTGGTCGCGGCAGAGGCGATCCCGTCAGACCGGATGGGCCTGGACATCGGCCCCGACAGCGTGCGCGTCTTCACCGAGGCCCTGCACGGCGCAAAGACCGTCTTCTGGAACGGCCCGATGGGCGTCTTCGAGCTGGCGCCCTACGCCGAGGGCACCCGCGGGGTCGCCGAAGCCGTGGCCTCGCTTGCCGACGCCCTCACCGTCGTCGGCGGCGGCGACAGCGCGGCCGCCGTACGAGCGCTGGACATCGGTGAAGACCGCTTCACCCACATCTCGACCGGCGGGGGTGCCAGCCTGGAGTACCTCGAGGGCAAGGCCCTGCCCGGCCTGACCGTCCTGGAGACCTGATGGCTGCCAAGAAGCCCGTGCGCCAGCCGCTGATGGCCGGCAACTGGAAGATGAACCTCAACCACCTCGAGGCCATCGCCCTGGTGCAAAAGCTGTCCTTCAGCCTCACCGACACCGATTACGACGCGGTCGAGGTCGTCGTCCTGCCGCCGTTCATCGACCTGCGCAGCGTGCAGACCCTCGTGGACGGCGACCGCCTGCGGATCGGCTACGGCGCGCAGGACCTCTCGCCCCACGACGGCGGGGCCTACACCGGCGACATCAGCGGCCCGATGCTGGCCAAGCTCGGCTGCAGCTACGTCGTGATCGGGCACAGCGAGCGGCGCGAGCACCACAGCGAGAGCGACACTGTCGTCAACGCCAAGGTGCAGGCGGCCGCGCGGCACGGCCTGGTGCCGATCCTGTGCGTCGGCGAGCCCCTGGACGTACGCCGGGCCGGTGGTCAGGTCGAGCACTGCACCGCGCAGCTCACGGCGGCGCTGGACGGCGTCAGCGCCGCGGTCGCGACGACCCTGGTGGTGGCCTACGAGCCGATCTGGGCGATCGGCACCGGTGAGGTCGCGAGCCCCGACGACGCCCAGGAGGTCTGCGCCGCGCTACGCGCGCGGCTGGCCGAGCTCTACCCCGGCGACCTGGCCGACGGAGTGCGCGTTCTCTACGGCGGATCGGTCAAGTCGAGCAACGTCGTCGAGCTGATGACACGACCCGATGTGGACGGCGCGCTGGTCGGTGGCGCGTCGCTCGACGCCGAGGAGTTCGCCCGCATCGCGGCCTACGCCCGACAGCCCGCCTGACCCGTAGGATCTGACCCATGGTGACGTTCCTGTCGATTCTGCTGTCCGTGGCGAGCCTGCTGCTCATCGTGCTGGTGCTCCTGCACCGCGGCAAGGGTGGCGGCCTGTCCAACCTGTTCGGCGGCGGGGTCTCCTCCTCGCTCGGCGGCAGCGCGGTGGTGGAGAAGAACCTCGACCGGCTGACCATCATCTGCGGCGCCGTCTGGGCCGTCTGCATCGTGGCGCTCGGACTTCTGCTGAAGCAGACCACCTGAGCCACCGCGCACCTAGACTGAGCGCAGCGCCGCGCGAGAACTCCACGGCAGACGTACGACGAAGGGGCTGGACCTGTGGCAGGCGGCAACGCGATCCGGGGGAGCCGCGTCGGAGCAGGCCCCATGGGCGAGGCAGAGCGAGGCGAGTCGGCTCCCCGCCAGCGCATCGCTTTCTGGTGCGCCAACCTGCACCAGAGCCACACGTCGTTCTCCGACGAGGCCGACATCCCCGAGACCTGGGACTGCCCGCGCTGCGGCTTCCCTGCCGGGCGCGACAAGGACAACCCGCCGGCGCCCCCCAAGACCGAGCCCTACAAGACCCACCTTGCCTATGT
>JANPHZ010000161.1:0-3498 GCA_031424715.1 Frankiaceae bacterium | reverse complement strand
GGCGCGCGCACGGGCGCGGCAGGCGCGGCGGCCCGCGGCGCCGGCGGCGGCTCGGGCGCAGCAACCGGTTCGGGCGCAGCAACCAGCTCGGGCTCGACGACGGGCTCGGCCGGCACGAACGCGGAGGCGACAGCGCCCTCGAGCTGGGCAAGCAGCTGCTGGCGCACGGTCAGCTGCGCCGCCGGGGCGTCGAAGCTGAGCAGACCCCGCTCGGCGAGCGCAGTCAGGGCACTGACGACGGTGAACTCGCCGCGACCGGCGAGCCCCACCAGGTCGGAGACCGTACGGCGGCCGTCGACGAGCGCGAGCAGCGACCACTCCTCGCGGGTGAGGACCGGGTCGGTGTCGGGCGAGGTGACGATGGACACGAGCGCGTCGGGAGCGGGCGCGGCGGAGGCCTGCCAGGCCTCGAGGCGACGGCGCGCCTCGGCGACGACCTCCTCCACGGCCTGGGTGGCGCCGACCTCGTCCGGGTTGCCCTCGTCGACGACGAAGGCAAACTCCCCTTCGGGCCAGCGCATGAGGTCAAAGACGGCGTCCGTGGCCTGCTCGAGCGCGAGCGGGCGCAGCTGGTCGGCCGCGACGAAGTCACCATCGACGAGCGCCCGAGCGAGCCCGGTCTGGCTCTGCTGCGCCTCGGCGACCGCGGCCTCGAGGCCTGCGTCGTCCACCAGTCCGGATCCCACGATGCGACGAGCCAGTGCCTGACGGCGTACGTCGGAGCGCGCGCCGGTGACCAGGCCGTCGTGCAGGTGCACGACGCCGTGGTCCTCGGTGCCGCGACGCAGGTGCAGCGTCCCCGTCTTCTTCGTGTAGCTCAGGAGCTGGAAGATGTCGGGGAGGCTGAACGCGTCGAGCGTTCCTTCGAGCCTCATGTCAGTCCGTTCTGGACGTCGGGGTGGTGGGTCAGGACCAGGTAGAGCTGTCGCCGTTCGGCGTACTGCTCATGGGCGTGTACGACGACCAGGCGGCGGGCTCGGCCACGGCGGCGACCGGCAGCTCGTAGGCGGGGGTGGTGGGCAGCGGGGGGACGGCCTGCAAGACCGGCTCGGGCTCGTAGGCCTGCGGCGCTAGCTCCGGCTCGTCCTCGCGCAGCGCGTCGGCCACGGCGGCGGCGGCGCGGCGCACCTCGTAGAGCATCATCCCGACCTTGGCGCCCTGGGCAGCGACGGCCACCAGGACGGCCTCGTTGTCGGCGGAGACGAGGAAGACCGTGCCGGTCTCTCCCTCGATGTAGACCTGCGACAGCTCACCGCGGCCCAGCCCCTGCGCCGCGCGCTCGCCGAGCGAGAGCAGCGCCGCGCTCATGGCAGCGACGCGGTCCTCGTCCATCGACGGTGGCAGGGCGGACGCCATGGGCAGCCCGTCAAAGGAGACCACCGCGGCGGCCTCGATCTCGGGCGTCTGCGCGAGCAGGCCGTGGATGGCGCGGTCGAGCCGCTCCGAGCGGCTTCCCGCGTGCAGGTCGGGCATAACGGTCTCCTTCCGCAGCAGGCGTGCGCACGCACTGCTGGCAGTCCCACGTGGTGCTGGCAGTAACTGCCTCGGCGGACTAGGCCGGGTGCTTGAGCGCCGCGCGCATCGCCCCCAACGGTGCGGGCTGTCCGGTCATCAGCTCGACCTGCGCGGCGGCCTGGTGCAGCAGCATCGCCCCGCCGGCGACCACCACTCCCCCGCACGCCTGGGCCAGCGCAGTCGGCCACGGGTCGTAGACGACGTCGAGCAGCGCCGGCACGTCCTTGGCGTACGCCGCAACCCCGTCGGCAGCTCCGGCCGGCAGGGTCGAGAGCAACAGGTCGCAGCCCTCGAGCACCTGCGGGCTCCAGCGCACGACGTCTGCCGCGAGCGGCAGCGCCGGATCGGAGCGGACCACGACCACCGGGCGTGGGCAGCCCAGCTGGGCCAGCGCGGCCAATGCCGAACGGGCTGTCGCTCCCCCGCCGAGCACGACCGCCCGGCCCACGAAGGTCACGCCGGCCTCGGCCAGCGCGGCCACGATGCCGGCCACGTCGGTGTTCTCGCCCCGGCGGCCGGGCAGCAGGACGGTGTTGGCCGCCTGCGTCTGCTGCACCAGGGGCGACGGGTCCCGCAAGAGGGGCAGCACCGCCTGCTTGAGCGGCATGGTCAGCGACAGACCCGCCCAGGTGCCGTCCAGACCGTCGAGGAAGCCCGCCAGGTCGGCCACCGTGACGTCGATCGCGTCGTAGGTCCAGTCCAGCCCGAGGGCGTCATAGGCCGCCCGGTGCAGCGCCGGCGAGAGCGAGTGCCCGATCGGTGAGCCCAGGACCGCGGCCCTCAGAACACTCCCTCGCGGATCGACTTCTCCTTCTGCCGCAGGAACTCCTGGTAGTCGGCGGTGAACAACTGCCGGCCGTTCTTGTCGGCGAGCACGTAGTAGAGCCAGTCGCCGTCGGCCGGTTTCAGCGCGCCCTGCAGAGCTTTGTCGCCCGGCGAGGCGATCGGCGTCGGCGGGAGCCCCCGGTTGAGCCGGGTGTTGTACGGCGTGTCCTTCGCCAGGTCCGAGCGGGTCAGGCCGCCGGAGGTCCGTCCCAGCCCGAACAGGATGCTCGCGTCGATGCCGAGAGCGATGCCCTGGTCGAGCCGGTTGTAGACGACCCGCGAGACCTTGGGGTACTCCTCCTCGAGCCGGCTCTCTCGCTCGATCAGGCTGGCGACGGTGACGATCTCGTACGGCGACAACCCCAGCGCCTCGGCGCCCGCTTCGAGCCCGTTGGCCTGCGCCGACTCCTTGAACCGCTCGACCATGAGCGCGAGCACCTCGGTGGCGGTCGTCCCGGGGTCGATGTCGTAGGTCGCCGGGAACAGGAACCCCTCAAGCCGGTTGTTGGCGTACGGCGGCAACCCCAACGTCGCCGGCTTGGCCGCAGCGGCCTTGAGCTCGGCCAGCGGCACCTCGGTGTTCTTCGCCACGAGCGCGAGCGTCTGCGCGACGGTGGAGCCCTCGGGGATCGTCACCCGGCCGCGCAGTCGCGCCGACGGGTCGAGCAGCAGCTCGAGGGCGCTCTTGGCGCTCATCTGCAGGCGCAGCCGGTAGAAACCGGGCTGCAGGGCGAGCGAATCAGGGTCATTGGCGGCCGTGGAGCGGAAGGCCTCGGCGCTCTTGACGACGCCGGCCGCAGCGAGGGTGCGCGCCACCGCGGCCGCCGTCTCGCCCGGCTTGACCTGCACGACAACCTCACCGGACCCGTCGCCGCTGAAGTCAGGCGCGGAGGCGAAGCGGGCCTGCACGCGGTCGACGGCGTAGACCGCGCCAACGGCCAGGATGCCCAGGACGACGGCTACGGCCAGCACCACCACGGCCTTGGGGATCCGGCTCGGACTCCGGTGTGACGCGGGCTCGGGACTCTCGTGCTCCAGCAGGTCGCTCACCCGATCGACACTACCCAGCGGACTCTAGGAACCCCTGCAGCAACGCCACCGCGGCGGCCTGGTCGATGACCCCCCGCGACCGCTTGGCCGAGCGGCCCGACGCGCGCA
>JANPHZ010000160.1:0-2935 GCA_031424715.1 Frankiaceae bacterium | reverse complement strand
GTCGGGTCCCCGCCGCCGGTGCGCGCGGCGACCTCGATGGTCTTGATGAGCTTGGCAAAGAGCTTGCCGCGCTTGGCGTCGACGACGGCCTTCTTGTGCTTGGTCGTCGCCCACTTGGAGTGGCCGCTCATGCAGCTACCTCCTCCGTTCCTTCACGATCTCGACGAACGCAGCATGCACCCGGTTGTCCCCGGTGAGCTCTGGGTGGAACGACGTCGCCAGCAGCGCACCGCTCCGGACCGCCACGACCCTACCGGCGGCCGGCGAGCCCTCGGGGCACGTCGCGAGCACCTGCACGCCCTCGCCGGAGCTCTCCACCCAGGGCGCGCGGATGAACGCGGCATGCACCGAGCCGATCCCCTGGACATCGAGGTCGGTCTCGAAGGAGTCGACCTGGCGACCGAAGGCGTTGCGTCGTACGACGACGTCGAGGCCACCCAGCGTCGGCTGACCCGGGCGGCCGTCGAGGACCTGGTCGGCGAGCAGGATCATGCCCGCGCACGATCCGAAGGCCGGCAGCCCCGCCCGCAACGCCGCCTGCAACGGGGCGAAGAGCCCGAACCGCTCGAGCAGCAGCGCCATCGTGGTCGACTCGCCGCCGGGCAGCACGATCCCGTCGAGCTCGGTCAGCTCACGCTCGTGGCGAACGACGCAGGGTTGGGCGCCCACTGCCCGCAGGGCGACCAAGTGCTCGCTGACGTCGCCTTGCAGGCCGAGCACCCCGACCCGCGGGGCGCTCATCCCGGTTACCAGCCGCGGGTCGCGAGCAGGTCGCCGGCTCCGAGGGAGTCGACGGCCACGCCCACCATGGCCTCGCCCAGGCCGCGGCTCACCTTGGCGATGCGGTCGGCGTCGTCGTAGAAGGCGGTCGCCTCGACGCAGGCACGGGCCCGCAGCACCGGGTCGCCGGACTTGAAGATGCCCGAGCCGATGAACACCCCGTCGGCGCCGAGCTGCATCATCATCGCGGCGTCGGCGGGGGTGGCGACGCCACCCGCGACGAACAGCACGACCGGCAGTCGACCGAGCTCGGCGGTCTCGCGCACGAGGTCGAGCGGGGCGCGCAGCTCCTTGGCCGCGGCGTAGAGCTCCTGCTCGTCGCTGGCTGCCAGGCGCTTGATCTCACCCAGGATCGTGCGGATGTGGACGGTCGCCTGCGACACGTCGCCGGTGCCGGCCTCGCCCTTGGACCGGATCATCGCGGCGCCCTCCGCGATGCGACGCAGCGCCTCACCGAGGTTGGTCGCGCCACACACGAACGGCACCGTGAACGGCTGCTTGTCGATGTGGTGGGTGTAGTCGGCCGGAGTGAGCACTTCGGACTCGTCGATGTAGTCGACGCCGATCGCCTGCAGCACCTGTGCCTCGACGAAGTGGCCGATGCGGGCCTTGGCCATCACCGGGATGGACACCTCGGCCTTGATGCCGTCGATCATGTCGGGGTCGCTCATCCGGGCCACGCCACCGTCGCGACGGATGTCGGCGGGGACGCGCTCAAGCGCCATGACTGCCACCGCCCCGGCGTCCTCGGCGATCCGCGCCTGCGCGGCATCGACGACGTCCATGATCACGCCGCCCTTGAGCATCTGCGCCATGCCGCGCTTGACCAGCGGCGAACCGGTGCTCGTGGGACTGCTGGTGCCGTCGTCGGGGACGTTCACGGGACTACCTCGCGCTCTCTGCTCTGAGGCCCTCATCCTAGGCCAGCAGGGGCCCGCTCAGCGCGTCGTGAGGAGCTGCCCCTTGGGCTGCAGCAGGACCCAGGTGGGGCCGGGTCGCAGCGGCACGTCGCGGCCCTGGGCATCGAGGTAGCGGGTGCCCGCCGATGCGGTCGGCCGCTTCCAGGTGACCCGGATCGCGCGGCCGTCGCGGAAGATCGTGGCGCTGCCCGTCCCCGTCGTCACGGTGTAGGGCGAGCTGTTGCCGCGCACGTCGACGTAGCGGCCGCCGGTGATCGGGACCTGCTGGACGATCACGTTGGCCGGCGCCACCGCAGGCATCCGGCGCTTGTTCTGCGCGATAGCCCAGGCCTGCGTCGCCGGGTCGTAGGTCAGCGAGACCGACACGAACGGTGAGAACACCGCCGTGGCAGCAGCGGCGGGCACGCCGGCCGGGACTGCCCCGACCATCGGGAGCGGCCCGAAGCGCAGGCCGATGTCGCGCGCCGCAACGCCCGGACGGGAGGTGCCGAGCTTGCGGGGAACGGTGAAGAAGTTGCGGGCATCGACCCGCCGCTCGCCGAGCCGGTAGTCCTGAGGCACGACGTCGTACGACGCATCGAGCAGCTGGCCAGCACGCACGGCTCGCGCGAAGGACGCCTTGACGCCCGTGTTGGCGCCGGAGAAAGCGACCGAGACCTTGCCGAACTGCCGCAGCAGCTCGATGTCGCTCTCGCGGATGCTGCGGACAGGTCCGACCTCGCCCTCCTCGGGCGCGGAGTAGACCGCCGCGAGCCGCGTCTCGCCGGACTCGACCAGCTCCTCGTAGACGATCGCCGCCTTGTCGAGGCCGCGATGGAAGCGCCGGGCGATGCTGGCGTTGTCGATCTTCACCACGACCACCGGAGCGGTCGGCTTGGGGGCGAGCCCGGTCAGGGGGTCGACGGCGACCGGCGTCGGACTCGGGCTCGACGACGGGGACGACGAAGCGGTCGGGCTGGGGCTCGGGCGGGCGGTGGTGTCGCCGGATCCGCAGGCGGTGAGGGTGAGGCAGACCAGCAGGGCCAGGGCGTGTCGGAGAGAAAGCATCCCGGCCAGGATAGGGGCGCGGGCGCGGGTGACGGGTCAGCCGGCGAGGGCCGTGTCGTCGATCTCGAAGTAGGTCGGCAGGGGCCGGTGACCCGCCAGCCGCAGCAGCCGGGGCAGCCGGCGCCAGCGCAGGCCCAACGTGTTCTTGACCGCGGCGTTGTGGAACGAGCGGGCCAGCGCGACGCGGG
>JANPHZ010000159.1:0-15764 GCA_031424715.1 Frankiaceae bacterium | reverse complement strand
CTCGCCCTGGGCGTTCTGCAGGTAGTCGCCGTAGATGCCGGGGGCACCCGAGCCCGGGTCGCGGGTGAAGGTGACGCCGGTGCCGCTGTCCATGCTGAGGTTGCCGAACACCATCGAGCAGATGTTGACCGCCGTACCCAGATCGGCCGGGATGCGCTCCTGACGGCGGTAGAGCTTGGCCCGCTCGCCGTTCCACGAGTCGAAGACCGCCTTGACGGCGAGGTCCATCTGCGCGCGCGGGTCCTGCGGGAAGGGCGATCCCGTGCTGTCGCTGACGATGGCGGTGAACACCTCGACCAGGTCGCGCAGGTCGCCCTCGTCGAGGTCGAGGTCGCTGCTGACGCCCTTGGCGGCCTTGGCCTGCTCGAGCGCATGCTCGAAGAGGTCGCCGTCGACCCCGAGGACGGTCTTGCCGAACATCTGGATCAGCCGGCGGTAGGAGTCCCAGGCGAAGCGGGCGTTGCCCGACTGCGCGGACAGGCCCTGGACCGAGGCGTCGTTGAGACCGATGTTGAGGACGGTGTCCATCATCCCGGGCATCGAGAACTTCGCCCCGGAGCGAACGCTCACCAACAGCGGGTCGGTCGCGTCACCGAGCCGCTTGCCCATCCGCTGCTCGAGGGCAGTCAGGTGCTCGCTGACCTCCGCGGCGAGCTCGGTGGGCACGGCGCCGTCGGCGAGGTAGGCCTGGCAGGCCTGCGTGGTGATGACGAAGCCGGGAGGGACGGGCAGACCCAGCAGGGTCATCTCGGCCAGGTTGGCACCCTTGCCGCCGAGCAGGTCCTTCATGTCCCGGTTGCCCTCGGCGAAGTCGTAGACGTACTTCGGCACGGGCGTCCTCCAGGGCTGGGCGGGAGCAGCAGCCGAGGTTACCGCCGGGTCACCTGTCCTCAGAGCAGGGCGCGACGACGCAGCCAGCGCAGGGCGAACGCCCCGGCGAGAACCGGCAGCCACAGGCCTGCCGTCCGGTAGACCGCCACAGCCACCGCGGCGGCTCCCACGGGCACGCCCAGTGCAGCAAGGCCACCGACGAGGGCTGCCTCGACGGGCCCGACGCCCCCGGGGCTCGGGACGGCAGCGCGGGCGGCGGACGAACCGAGCAGCGTGACGAGCAGTGCGCTGAGGCCGACCTGGCCGCCGACGGCGCGGACGGCGCCGTCGAGGATGAGCAGCTGGGCGGCGACCACGCCGAGCGCGCCGAGCAGCAGCACGGCCGCCCGCCCCGGCCGGGCGAGCACCCGGCTCACCGCGACACCGGTGCTGCGGACGTGGCCAACGATGCGCGTACGCCGGGCCGGGCAGGCGAGCAGGACCGAAGCCGCCGCGACGAGGAGCGCGGCGAGAACCAGTCCGGACGTGGCACCACCGGGCAGGCTCGGGCCGGCCAGGCCGAACGACGTTGCGGCCACGGCGACGAGCAGGCCCGCGCCACCGCTGGCGAGCGCGCGGACGGTCACCGCCGCCACGGCCTCGTCGGTGCTGAGTCCGCTGCGCGCGTGCAGGCGCACCATCAGGGCGCTGCCGCCGAGACCGGCGGGCGTGACCGCGTTGGCCGCCGTACTGGCCAGGACGGCGGGAACGGCGAGGCGAGGGGCGAGCGGTCGGACCCGAGACGCGCTCAGCGCCACCGCCGAGCTGGCCACCAGCAGGGCGGCGCCGAGAAGGGACTGGGTCAGGGCCAGCGGGTCGAGCAGGAGGGTCACCCCTGTCGCCTCGACAGGTTCGAGCCTCGGGTAGACCCCCCAGAAGGACCAGATCTAACCCCGCCGTCGCCGGCGCAGGCCCGCGAGTAGGGCCAGCCCGATGACAGCGGTGGCCCCGGCCACGGCGGGGATCGGCACCCGCCACGTCCTGCGTTGGTCGGCGGGAGCGGCGGCCGGCGCCGGCGCGGAGCCCAGGACGTGCACCGCGGCACCGACGCCTTCGCTGCCGACGAGAAGCGACCGGCCGTCGCGGTCATAGGTCAGGCTCTCGCCCTGCTCGCTGGCCGGGAGGGGGATCCGGACCGGCTCGGCGGCGAGCGCCTCGACGACATCGCCGCCGGAGACGTCCCACTCGTAGGCGGCCACCCCGTTGCGGACCGCCACCCGGCTGCCGTCGGGCGAAATGTCGCCAGCTGTGGCCAGCGGGATGGCGATCTCGGCGACCAGGCGCAGGATGTTGGCCGCGCCGCCGGCGCGCAGGGGCTGGTCACTGGCGTAGACGCCGGCCCGGCTGCCCAGCGTCTTGGTGATGATGAGCAGACGTCCGTCGCTCGGTTGGACGATCAGCGTCTCGGCATCGTGCGGGCCATCCTCGTAGCGCAGCCGATAGCTCGTCGCCGTCACGGTCTCGGGCGTCCCGTCGTCGGGTTCGCGAACCCGGTGGACGAGCACGCCCCCGTCACGAGACTCGCTGTTGTCGCCGATGTCGGCGAACCACAGCGTCTGCCCCGGTCCTCGGGCGACGTCCTCCCAGTCGCGCGCCTCCACGCCGGTCAGCGTGTAGGTCGCTTGCGTGCGACACGACCGGTCAAGGGCGAAGAAGCGGCCGCTGTCGCCGCTGTCGTTGTGGGTGAACAGGCGGTCCGAGCGCTGACCCACGACGAGCCCGCTGGACTCGTCGATCCGGTCATCGGACAGCGCGCACAACACCCGCCCGGCGTCGTAGCCACCGGCGGCGAGGACCCCTGCCAGCACCAGGTCGAGCACGCGAAGTTAGAGCGGTCCGAGGCGCTCGTTCAGATAGCGGGTGACGGCGTCCAGGCCGACCCGCTCCTGGGTCATGGCGTCGCGGTCGCGGATGGTCACGGCCTGGTCGTCGAGCGAGTCGAAGTCGACCGTGATGCAGTACGGCGTACCGATCTCGTCCTGGCGCCGGTAGCGGCGACCGATCGCGCCGGCGTCGTCGAAGTCGACGTTCCAGTGCTTGCGCAGCGACGCCGCGAGGTCCTTGGCGACCGGGGAGAGGTCGGCGTTACGCGACAGCGGAAGCACCGCGGCCTTGACCGGAGCCAGTCGGGGGTCGAGCCGCAACACGACTCGCTTGTCGACACCACCCTTGGCGTTGGGCGCCTCGTCCTCGGCGTAGGCGTCGAGCAGGAACACCAGCGCGCTGCGGTCCACACCGACGGCCGGCTCGATGACGTAGGGCGTGTAGCGCTCGCCGCTCTCCTGGTCGAAGTAGGACAGGTCGGTGCCGCTGGCCTTGCTGTGGACGCCCAGGTCGTAGTCGGTGCGGTTGGCGACACCCTCCAGCTCGCCCCACTCGGCACCGGTGAAGTTGAAGCGGTACTCGATGTCGACGGTGCGGGTCGAGTAGTGGGACAGCTTCTCCTTCGGGTGCTCGTAGAGACGCAGGTTGTCCGGCTGCACGCCGAGGTCGGTGAACCACGCCAGCCGGGTGTCGATCCAGTACTGGTGCCAGGTCTCGTCCTCGCCGGGCTTGACGAAGAACTCCATCTCCATCTGCTCGAACTCGCGGGTGCGGAAGATGAAGTTGCCGGGGGTGATCTCGTTGCGGAAGCTCTTGCCGATCTGGCCGATGCCGAACGGCGGCTTCTTGCGCGCGGACTGCTGCACGTTGAGGTAGTTGATGAAGATGCCCTGCGCCGTCTCGGGCCGCAGGTAGGCCAGGCCGCTCTCGTCCTCCACCGGACCGAGGTGGGTCTTGAGCATCCCGTTGAACATCCGCGGCTCGGAGAACGTGCCGCGGTTGCCGCAGCTGGGGCAGGCGAGGTCCTTGAGCTCCTTGCCCGACTGCTCCTCGAGGTGGTCGGCGCGGAAGCGCTTGTGGCACGACGAGCACTCGGTCAGCGGGTCGGTGAACGTCGCGACGTGCCCGCTCGTCTCCCACACCTCGCGGGCGAGGATGACGCAGGAGTCCAGGCCCACGACGTCATCACGTCCCTGCACCATGGACTTCCACCACTGGCGCTTGACGTTGTTCTTCAGCTCCACACCCAGGGGCCCGTAGTCCCAGGAGGCACGCAGTCCGCCGTAGATCTCGCTGCTCGGGAACACCAGGCCCCGGCGCTTGGCCAGGCTGACGATCGTGTCCATGCGGTCGACGGGCTTGCTCGGCTTGCTCACGGTGGTGACGGCTCCAGTCCGGCTGGCGGTCGGCGAAGCGATCAACCTACTCTCGCCAGATGTCGCTCCCCCTGGTCGGACAGCCCGCTCCCGCGTTCACCCTGGATGGGGTCGCGGACAGCACACGCCGATCGTTCTCCCTGGCCGAGGCCTACGGCGCGCCGCTGGTGCTGGCCTTTTACCCAGGCGACGACACGATGACGTGCACCAAGCAGCTGTGCTCCTACCAAGACGACCTGAGCCGGCTGACCGGACTGGGCGCCGCCCTGTGGGGCATCTCGGCACAGGACGTCGACAGCCACGAGCGCTTCGCGGCCAAGCGCTCACTGACGTTCCCGCTGCTGGCCGACCCAGACCGCACGGTGATCCGGTCCTACGGCGTCGACGGCCCCCTGGGCCGCACCAAGCGGGGAGTGTTCGTCCTGGACGCCGCCGGTGTCGTGCGGTGGTCCCACGTCTCACTGGGGCTGCTCGGCTACCAGGACGCCGAGACCTTGGCCCGCGCCGTGGGCGCCCTCAGCTGATCGCCGGGCCCGACGCCTCGCCGAGCGCGACGGTGTCAGCGTCCTTGGCGCGCACCGACACCTGCTCCCCCTCATCCGACAGCAGGATTTCAAAGGCGCTCGGCTCGTCCCGACCGCGCGAGAGCAGCGGTGCTCCGTGCACCTTCACGTCGTACGACGACAGGCTCCGCCGGTAGGCGCCCACACCGATCCACTCAGTCGTGAGGACCCAGGCGGACGGGTCATCGGCAGCTCGCCCGACGCGTCCGCGCAGGTAGCCGGGCCGGGCCGCAAAGGCGGTCAGCGCTGCCTGCGCCTGCTCAAGGAACAGCTCGCCCTGCTCGGCAGGGACCTCGAACCGCGTGACCACGAGCACGGATGGAACGCTAGTCGCATGTCCCGTTCCACACAGCCCCCTCGTCCACCCTCCACGGGACTGCGTCGCCAGGTCGAGCGCCGCAGCGGTCCGGTCCTCGTGCTGCTCTCCCGTCAGCCCAAGCTGGTCATCCCGATCGTCTCGCTGGTCCTGCTCGTCGCCGGCCTGGCCGTCCCCGGCGCGCTTGGCGCGCTGCTGCTCGGCGTCCTGCTGCTGCTGGTCGGCTGGCTGTCCTACCTGTCCTGGCCGGTGGTGGTCGGGCCGGCCCGCGCGGTCCGGCTGGTGACCCTGGCCCTGCTGGCGGCTGTCCTGGTGTCCCGCGCCTTTTGACAATGATTGTCATCTTCATACGCTGAGCAGGTGATCGCCCGACTGCTGACCGCTTCTCTCCTGCTCGGGGCTGCCGCCTGCGGTGGCAGCGCCACACCCGACGACCGGGTGCAGGTGCTGGCAGCGGCCTACCCGTTCGCCTGGGCGGCCGAGCAGGTCGCCGGGCCCGACGCGACCGTCACCAACCTGGTCGAAGGGGGCGGGGAGCCGCACGACATCGAGCTCACCGCGCGACAGGTGCAGGCGACCCGCACGGCCTCGCTCGTGGTCTACCTGAAGGGTTTTCAGCCTGCGGTCGACGACGCGGTCGGCGACCTTGAGAGCCAGGCCCGGCTCGACCTGACCCAGGTCGCCGACGTCCAGGCGGCGAGCAGTGGCCTGGACGGGGCGACCGAGACGGGTCAGGACCCGCACGTCTGGCTCGACCCCAAGCGGATGGCGACGATCGTGACCGAGATCGCCCGCCGCCTCGGCGCCGCCGACCCCGACAACGCCGACGGTTACCGCACCCGCGCCGAGCTCGCGGCGAGCCGGCTCGCTGAGCTCGACACGGCCTTCGCCGCGACGCTGCGCACCTGCGCGCGGCGCGAGCTGGTCACGGCGCACACTGCTTTCGGCTACCTCGCCGACCGCTACGGGCTCGAGCAGGTCGGCGTGACCGGACTGGACCCGGAAGCCGAGCCCAACCCGGGCCGGATCGCCGACGTGGCCCGCTACGCGCGTTCGCGCGGCGTCACGACGATCTACTTCGAGTCGCTGGTCGACCCCAAGCTCGCCCGCACCGTTGCCGACGAGATCGGCGCCACGACCGCCGTACTCGATCCCGTGGAAGGCGTGCGCGACGGTGACGACTACGTCGCGGTGATGCGTCGCAACCTGTCGGCGCTGGCCGCCGGGCTGGGCTGCTCATGACGGTCTTCGCCCTGAAGGGCGGGTGCGTGTCCCTGGGCGGGCGCGAGGTGCTGCACGACGTCAGCGTGCGGATCGAGGCCGGTGAGTTCGTCGCGGTCCTCGGTGCCAACGGGTCGGGCAAGACCACGCTGGTGCGCACCCTCGTCGGCCTGGTCCCGCTCACCCGCGGCTCGTTGGAGATCTTCGGTACGCCGCTTGCTGACTTCCGCGGCTGGCCCAGACTCGGTTATGTGCCGCAGCGGCTCTCCGTGGGCGGCGGCGTACCCAGCACGGTCCGCGAGGTGGTGACGTCGGGCCGGATCAGCCGGACCAGCCGCCTGCGCCGGATGGGGCGCGACGACCGCGCCGCCGTCGACCACGCCCTCGAAGATGTCGGGCTCGCCGACCGCGCCGGCGATGCGGTCGCCACCTTGTCCGGCGGCCAGCAGCAGCGGGTGCTCATCGCCCGTGCTCTGGCCGGCGAGCCGGAGGTGCTCGTCCTCGACGAGCCCACCGCGGGGGTGGACGCCGACAGCCAGGACACCCTGGCCGGCGCGCTCGGTCACCTGTCGAGCGCCGGCGGCAGCGTCGTCCTGGTGGCCCATGAGCTCGGCCCGTTGGCCGACCTCATCGGACGCGCCGTCGTCCTGCGCGACGGACGGGTCATCTCCGACGGGCCACCGCCCTCACCCGAGGGGCATCATGCCGACCCGGGTCACGTCCACGTGCACCCGCACGAGACCACCGGGCCGACCCGGCGCTCCGTCCTCGAACCGCCAACGTTCGGATGAGCCTGCTGGAGTTCGACTTCATGCAGCGCGCGCTGGTCGCGGCGCTGCTGGTGGGGCTGACGGCGCCGGCCATCGGCACGTTCCTCGTCCAGCGACGCCTCGCGCTGATGGGCGACGGCATCGGGCACATCGCCCTCACCGGGGTCGCCCTGGGCTTTCTGCTCGGCACGGCACCGGTCCTGACGGCGATCGTCGTCGCGGTGCTCGGCGCTGTCACCATCGAGCTCATCCGCGAGAAGGGCCGCACCAGCGGCGACGTCGCCCTCGCCCTGCTCTTCTACGGCGGCATCGCGGGCGGTGTCCTGCTCATCGGCCTGTCCCCCGGAGGCTCGAGCACGACCCTGGTCGGCTACCTGTTCGGCTCGCTGTCGAGCGTGCGCCCGGAGGACCTCTTCGTCATCGGCGGGCTGTCCGTCGCGATCCTTGGCGTCGTCGTCGTCTTCGGTCGGGAGATGTACGCCGTCTGCATGGACGAGGAGGTCGCCCGAGTGTCCGGCCTGCCTGTGCGCTTCCTCAACCTGCTGGTCGCTGTGACGGCGGCGCTCACCGTGACCGTCGCGATGCGCGTCGTCGGGCTGCTGCTGGTGAGCGCCTTGATGGTCGTGCCCGTGGCGACCGCCCAGCAGCTCACCCGCTCCTTCCGCGCGACGCTGTGGGGGGCCTGCCTGCTGGGCATGCTCGCCAGCGTCGGCGGCCTCGTCCTCGCGTTCTACGCCGACGTCGCCCCCGGCGCCAGCACGGTCGTGCTGGCGCTCGGCGGCTTCCTGGTCGCCGCCGGTGTCGGCGCCCTCGCCCGGCGTACGACATGACCCGGCAGCGGGCCGCGGTGACTCAGGCCCTCGCGGGCGCGGAGGGCTTTCTCAGCGCGCAGGCCTTGCACGAGCTCGTGCGACAGTCGGGCGCCAGCGTCGGCCTGACCACGGTCTACCGGCACCTGCAGGCGCTGGCCGATGCCGGGCAGGTCGACGTCCTGCGTTCCGGAGACGGTGAGGCCGTCTACCGGCAGTGCTCCGCCGAGGCGCATCACCACCACCTGGTGTGCCGATCGTGCGGTGCGACCGAGGAGGTCATCGGTCCCGAGGTCGAGCGGTGGGCCGCCAAGGTGGCAGCCCGGCACGGCTTTCGCGACGTGAGCCACACGGTGGAGATCTTCGGTACCTGCCGCACCTGCGACTGACACTCGCGGCGCCCCCACCGGCCGGGTGGCGATCGCCTAGCGACCAGCCCCGCGCAGGAGCCAGGCGCCGCGCACCCGGTCATAGCGATCACCCGGCTCCGTCGTACCGCCGACGACGACAAGGTGGTCACCGGCCCAGACGGCCGGCCCGGGAGCAGCTGGCCCGTCGGCGGGGCGACTCAGCCTCGTCCAGCGAGCGGAGCGGTCGTCGTAGAGGTATCCCTCCGACGCGCTGACCGGACCGCCGAGCGCGAACGCAGGCCAGTCCCCGCTTCCCTCGGCGGGAGCTCCGGCGAGCGGCCGCCAGGTCCGTGCGGCGAGGTCGAGGACGCCACCGAACGCGATCGTGCGCCCGAAATTGTTGACCTCGCCGCCGTCAGCGCCGCCCAGGTCCGGCCACACCGCGCGATCGCCGTGCAGCGCAATACCGGATCCGACGAGCTGGTCGCTGTCGGGCAGCCTGGTCCAGGTGCGGGTCTCGACGTCCAGGAGGCTGGCGCGCAGCAGCGCCGGCCGCTCGCTGCCCGGGTTGTCGACGGCTTCGGCGCCGGTCACCAGCAAGCCCTGCACGGTGTCGACGGCGGCGCGGTCGAACGACGGCGCCAGCGGGTCCGGCGGGAGCTCGGCCCACGCACCGGCCTGCGGGTCGTAGAGCGCGTCCGGCAGCCGCTGCGCCCGCTGCTCGCTACGCAGCGCCACCGGGAGCCCACGACTGACCGCCAGCACGAACGAGGCACCGAAGGGTCCGGGGGGCGGCGGGTGCTCGGTCCACCGGTCGGCGGCGGCGTCGTAGGACGCCAGCGACTGCTTCTCCGTGACGAACCAGACGGACTGACCGTCCCGCACACCCGGCCCCAGGAACGGGCTCGGGGCCGGTCGGGTCTTGCGCCACCGGCCCGCCACGGGGTCGTACGCCGCACCGTCGGTCTGCGGCTGCGGCGGATCGGCGCAGCCGGCCGTGGGCGGGCAGAGCGGCGCGGTGTCGCCGCCGAGCACCAGGACCTCCTTGCCGGTCCAGTGCACAGCGGCGGACGAGCGGGGAGTCAGCGGCGGGTCGGGCAGGCGCTCCCAGACCGGCGCCGCTGCCGGCTCCGTGGCCCGAAGGTCGTCCCTGTCCGTCCCGGCAGCGCCGCAACCGGTCACCAGCAGGAGCGTTGCCAACGTCAGCCTCAGCACGGCGGTGAGACGCACGGCCTCCGGCCCGCGTTCCACGCTCAGGCGCGCCAGACGGTCTTGACGTTGCAGAACTCGCGGATCCCGTGGGCGGCGAGCTCGCGGCCGTAGCCGCTGTTCTTCAGCCCACCGAACGGCAGCTCGGGGTAGGACGTCGTCATGCCGTTGACGAAGACCATGCCGGCCTCGACGTCGCGGATGAAGCGCTCCTGCTCAGCGGGATCGGTCGTCCAGACGTTGGACCCGAGCCCGAACTGCGTGTCGTTGGCGAGCCGGACCGCCTCGTCCAGATCAGCGAACGTCCGCACGATCGCGACCGGACCGAAGGCCTCCTCGGTCCAGATCGTCATGCCGTCGGTGACGTCGCGCAGGACGGTCGGCGGGTAGAACCAGCCGGCCCGGTCGGGCCGCGAGCCTCCGCACAACACGGTCGCTCCCTTGCTGACCGCATCGGCAACGAGTCCCTCCAGATCAGCCCGTCCGCGCTCGGTCGCGAGGGGCCCGACGTCCGTCGCGTCGTCAGCGGGGTCGCCCACGACCAGGGCCTGCATCTTCTCGATGAAGAGCCGGGTCCACTCCGTCGCCACCGCCTGGTGCACGAGGAAGCGCTTCGCGGCGATGCACGACTGACCGTTGTTCTGCACGCGCGCCGTCACGGCGACCGAGGCCGACCGGTCCAGGTCGGCAGAGGGCAGGACGACGAAGGGGTCGCTGCCACCGAGCTCCAGCACGGTCTTCTTCAACGAGCTGCCCGCGACAGCCGCCACGGCCCGACCGGCCGGGGTGCTCCCGGTCAGCGTCGCGGCGACCACCCGGGGGTCCCGCAGGATGCGCTCCACCACGTCAGCCTCGACGAGCAGCGCCTGGAAGACGTCTGCCGGAAAGCCGGCCCGGCGAAACAGGTCTTCCAGGTAGAGCGCGGTCTGCGGCACGTTGGACGCGTGCTTGAGCAGCCCGACGTTCCCCGCCAGCAGAGCCGGCGCAGCAAAGCGCATCGCCTGCCACAGCGGGAAGTTCCACGGCATCACCGCGAGCACCGGACCCATCGGCTCATAACGTGCGTAGGCCTCGACCGCACCCACCGCAGCAGCGGCTGCTGGTTCGTCGGCCAGGAACGCCGGTCCGTGCTCGGCGTAGAAGCGACACCCCGCGGCGCACTTGCCCACCTCGGCGCGCGCCGCCTTGGTGGTCTTGCCCATCTCGGTCGTCATCATCGCTGCGACCTGGTCGACCTCCGCGTCGAGCAGGTCAGCCGCCGCGCGCAGCCAGCCAGCCCGTTCGTCGTACGACGTGCGGCGATAGGACGCGAAAGCCGCCGCGGCGCGGGCGATCCGGTCCTCGAGCTCGGCGTCGGTCAGCGCCGTGAACGTCTGGACGGTCTCACCGGTGGCGGGGTTGATCGTGGCGATGGGCATGGGCTCAGCCTCTCCGCTTCAACGCGGGGCAATCATCGCGCCGCACCGTAGCGCCGGTCTCGGCTGGCGTAGATCTCGCAGGCGCGCCAGAGGTCGCGACGGTCGACGTCGGGCCACAGGACGTCGAGGAAGACCATCTCGGCGTAGGCCGACTGCCACAGCAGGAAGTTGCTGGTGCGCTGCTCGCCGGAGGTGCGCAGGAACAGGTCGACGTCAGGCATGTCCGGCTCGTCGAGGTAGCGGGTGAGCACCCGCTCGTCGATGCGCGCGGGATCGACCTTGCCGGCAGCGACATCGAGCGCCAAAGCCCTTGCGGCGTCGGCGATCTCGGCCCGGCCGCCGTAGTTGACGCACATCGTGAGCGTCAGCACGTCGTTGTCGCGGGTGAGCTCCTCGGCGGCCTCGAGCTCATGGATCACCGACCTCCACAGCTTCGGCCGCCGCCCCGCCCAGCGGACCCGAACGCCGAGGGCGTGCATCTCGTCGCGCCGTCGACGGATGACGTCGCGGTTGAAGCCCATGAGGAAGCGCACCTCGTCGGGCGACCGCTTCCAGTTCTCCGTCGAGAAGGCGTAGGCCGAGACCCAGCGCACGCCCAGCTCGATCGCCCCCTCGACGACGTCGAAGAGCGAGGACTCGCCCTGCTCGTGTCCGCTGGTGCGCGGCAGCCCGCGCTCCTTGGCCCACCGCCCGTTGCCGTCCATGACGATGGCGACGTGCCGGGGCACCAGCTCGGTCGGGATGGTCGGTGCAACCAAGCCGCTCGGGTGCGGCGTCGGCACGCGCACCTCACGAGGGCGGCGCCTCATGCCCGCTCCACCAGCGGCAGCGAACGCAGCCCGCGCTCGAGGTGCCACTGCAGGTGCGCCGCAACCAGGCCGCTGCCCTCGCGACGGGTGCGGTCCTCGCTGGAGTGCGCAGCATCCCACTGCCCGGTGAGCAGGTCGCGCAGCAGCGCGAGGGCCGCCGGTGAGGGCGAGGCAGCGCCGGCCGGCCGGCAGCTGCCGCAGACCGCTCCGCCGGCCGGGATGGAGAAGGCGCGGTGCGGCCCGGGCGCGCCGCACCCGGCGCAGTCGTCGAGGGCCGGTGCGTAGCCGGCGACGGACATCGCGCGCAGGAAGAAGGCGTCCAGCACCAGGGACGGGTCCTTCTCCCCTTCGGTCAGCGCCCGCAGCGCGCCGATGACCAGCAGGAACAGCCGCAGCGCGGGCTCCTTCTCCTCCGCGGTCAGCCGCTCCGCCGTCTCGAGCACCGCCGTCCCGGCCGTCCAGCGGGGGTAGTCGGCCGCCAGGATGTCGCCGTACGACGTCAGGCTCTCGGCCTGGTTGACGATGTCGAGCGAGCGGCCGACGTAGAGCTGCAGGTCGACGTGGCTGAACGGCTCGACCGTTGCGCCGAACTTCGATCGGGTACGGCGGACACCCTTCGCGACGGCGCGGACCCGACCGTTGCGCCGAGTCAGCACGGTGATGATCCGGTCGGCTTCTCCCAGCTTCTGGGTGCGCAGCACGACGCCCTCATCGCGGTAGAGCGTCACGCCACTGCCTCGCGAGAGACGCGGCAGTGGGGCACTCCCCCACGGTAGTGCGCGCGAGCCTGACCGGCCCGTGTCCGGCGTGGCACGCCGCGGCGCGGCGTCGCGCGGGAGAGCATGCCGGCATGCGTCGCACGGGACCGTCATGGGCGCTGCCCCCGCGTCCCCCCGACACCTGGCTGCATCCCGCCTGGACGCCGGTCCTGCTGCTGACCCTCGGCTTCACCGTTGTCGTGCCCGTGCTGCGCGAGGGCATCGCGACCAGCGGGCCGGACCGGTTGCGCCTGGTCCTCGACGTACTCGCCTGCGCCGCCGCGGCCGTGACAGCCCACGCCCTGCTCGTGGAGCACGTGGTCCGGGGCCACCCGCGCTTGCGCTGGCTGGCGGCGGGCTTCGCCGTACAGACCGGTCTGCTCCTCACCCGGGCCCTGCACCTGGACCCGACGACCGACCGGCGGATGACGGTCCTCGCACTGCTGGTGCCCAGCCTGTTCGTCCTCACCTCGGCACTGGCGAGTCGGCCCATCGCCCTTGTCGTCCCCACGGCCGCCGCTCTGGGCGCGGTGGTGGGTCTGCGCGAGGCGACACCCAGCCAGGCCCTGTGGTGGAGCACCAGCGCTCTGGGTGTCCTCAGCGCAGCCCTGTGGTGGCGTGCAGACCGGCGTACCGGCTGGATCGGGCTCACCCTGCTCCTGCAGGCGATCAGCGCCTTGGTTTTTGCCCGCGACGCGGCGCCCGGATCGGACGCCTGGTGGCTGGGGACCTGGCTGGTCACTGTGGGCGCGCTGATCTCCGCCGCGGTCCTGGGCGCCCGCGCGGCGATCGGGTTCGGTCGGCAGAGCGCCCGCTGGCACCGGCTCGAGCGCGAGGTCCAAGCCGTGCGCACCGGCTCGCCGCTGATGCCCGGTCGCGCGGTCGTACCCGACGACGACGAGGGTCTGCCCAGCCGGCATGAGGTGGAGCGGCTCATCGCCGCGGCGCAGGTGCGGATCGCCATCCAGCCCGTCGTCGAGCTGCCGACCGGCGCCGTGGTCGGGCACGAGGCGCTGTCCCGCTTCGGCGGCCGGGTGCCGACCGATCGGTGGTTCAAGGGCGCCAGTCGCTACGGCCTCGGTGGCGGACTGGAGCGCCTGACCGTACGCCGCGCACTCGAGCTGCTCGACCAGCTGCCGACCGGCGAGTTCCTCGCCGTCAACGTCTCCCCCGCGGCGCTGCACGACGACGAGGTCGTGCGGCTGCTCGCCGGGGCAGACCTGTCCCGCGTCGTCGTCGAGATCACCGAGCACGAAGCCGTCGCCGACTACCCCGTCATGCGGCAGATCCTCGGCCAGCTGCGACGGGCGGGTGCTCGCATCGCCGTCGACGACACCGGCGCCGGTTTCGCCAGCCTCCGCCACGTCCTGATGCTGCAGCCCGACCTGATCAAGCTCGACACCAGCCTCACCCGCGGCATCGAGCGCGACGCCAAGCAGCAGGCGCTGGTCCGCGCCGTGACCGGCTTCGCCGCAGAGGTCGGCGCTGACGTCCTCGCTGAAGGCATCGAGGAGCAGGCCCAGCTCGACGCGCTGCTGGCCATCGGGGTGCGCTTCGGACAGGGCTGGCACCTCGGGGTGCCGGCCTTCCCGGACAGCGAGCCCGCCTAGAAGCCCAGCTTGCGCAGTTGCTTGGGGTCGCGCTGCCAGTCCTTGGCCACGGCAACGTGCAGGTCGAGGTAGACCGGAGTGCCGAGCAGCGCCTCGATCTGCCGGCGGGCCGTAGAGCCGACGCCCTTGAGCCGCGCGCCCTTGACCCCCAGAACGATGCCCTTCTGGCTGTCGCGCTCGACATGGACGGTCGCGAAGATGTCCAGCAGCGGCCGGTCCGCGGGGCGATCCGCGCGCGGGTTCATCTCCTGAATCGTCACGGCGATCGAGTGCGGCAGCTCGTCCCGGACCCCTTCGAGCGCAGCCTCGCGGATGAGCTCGGCGACGAGGGTCTGCTCCGGCTCGTCGGTCAGCTCGCCCTCGGGATAGAGCGCCGGCCCTTCCGGTAGCCGGGCGACGAGCAGGTCGGCGAGCAGGTCGACCTGGAACTGCGCCACGGCGCTGACCGGCACGACCTCGGCCCAGTCGTGCAGCTGGCTGACGGCGAGCAGCTGCTCCCCCGTCTGCTGCTTGTCGGCCTTGTCGGTCTTGGTGACGACGGCAATGACCGGAGTGCTGAGCTGGGCCAGCTCCTGCGCGATGAACCGGTCGCCTGGCCCGACCTTTTCGTCAGCGGGGATGCACAGGCAGATCACGTCGACGTTGGCGTAGGTCTCGCGCACCAGGTCGTTGAGGCGGTGGCCGAGCAGCGTGCGCGGCTTGTGCAGGCCGGGGGTGTCGACGACGACGAGCTGCGCGTCCGGGCGGTGGACGATGCCGCGGATCGCGTGCCGGGTGGTCTGCGGGCGACTGGACGTGATCGCGACCTTGCTACCGAGCAGCGCGTTGGTCAGGGTCGACTTCCCCGCGTTGGGGCGCCCCACGAAACAGGCGAAGCCGGAGCGGAAGGTCATGCTCCAGTGTCGCGCACTCAGGTATGGGTGATCTGGTGGACGACGCCATCGGCTCCGGCGAGCAGCACCGCAGTGCCGGCGCCGAACTCGCGGAGCACGGCAAGATCCGCGTCCGACAGCGGCTGATCGGAGACCAGCGCGGCCGCCTCGAAGGTGCGCACCCCGCTGGAGGCGGCCGCCGCCACGGCCCCACGCAGGGCCGAGGTGGTCAGCGCCGGGTCGGCGTTCTCCACCGTCGCCGCGGCGTAGGTGCGCCCGTCGGTGTCTCGTACGGCGGCGCCTTCGGCCAGACCGGTGTGCGGCGCGTGCGCCCGCAGCCGGGCGGTCCGCGCCAGCGTCACGATCTTCGCGTCCTGCGGGTCGAGCTCGCTCATCGACCGCGCCCCTTGCGCGCTCGGCCGTCCGCGGGAGGGGTCTCCTCAGGGGTGGTGCGATGCACCAGCACGGTCCCGATCTGGTTGCGGCAGCCCTTGGCGCTCTCGGCGACCAGGGTCAGTCCGCCGATGCGCGCCGTGGCGCCGGGGATCGGCACCCGGCCCAGCGCCATGGCCAGCAGGCCGCCGACGGTGTCGACGTCCTCGTGCGGCAGCTCGACGTCGTACATCTCCTCGAGGTCCTCGACAGGCAAGCGCGCGGTGACCCGGGTGGTCAGCTCGTCCACCTGCTCGACCGGCGGGGCCTCGCGGTCGTACTCGTCGGTGATCTCCCCGACGATCTCCTCGAGCACGTCCTCGATGGTGACCAGGCCGGCCGTCCCGCCGTACTCGTCCACGACGACGGCGATGTGCCCGAGCTGGGCCTGCATCTCGCGCAGCAGCTCGTCCACCGGCTTGGAGTCGGGGACGAACACCGGGGTGCGCATGACCTCGGAGACCTTGACGGTGCCGCCGCCCTCCGCGCGCTCCTTGCGCACGAGGTCCTTGAGGTAGGCCACGCCCAGCACGTCGTCGGCGTTGTCACCGACGACG
>JANPHZ010000158.1:0-46217 GCA_031424715.1 Frankiaceae bacterium | reverse complement strand
CGGCGCAGGAGGTCGTCGACGAGCTCACGGCCGCCGATGACCAGCGCGGCCAGCGCCAGCTCGGGGTCATCGACCGCGACGGTGAAGCCGCGACCTTCACCGGATCGGCCTGCTCGGCGTGGGCCGGCGGGCGCACGGGTGAGGGCTACGCCGCCCAGGGCAACATCCTCACCGGACCGCAAGTCGTCGACGCGCTCGCGGAGACCTTCGAGGGCACGGCGGGACCGCTCGCGCTGCGGCTGACGACGGCCCTGCTCGCCGCTGACCGGGCCGGAGGCGACAGCCGCGGCCGGCAGAGCGCGGCGGTCCTGGTCGTCAGCGAGGCGGGCGGCTACGGCGGCGGGAGCGATGTCCTCGTCGACCTGCGGGTCGACGACCACCACGATCCCGTGCCCGAGCTGCGCCGGCTCGTGGACCTGCACGAGCTCTACTTCGGCCGCCCCGACCCGGCCGCCGTGCTCCCGCTGACCGAGGAGCTACGCACCGAGGTGCTGCAGCGGATCACCCGCCTTGGCTACTCCGACCTGGCCGACTGGGCGGGGGCGGCCAACTTCGAGGAGCGGCTGACGGCTGACGGGGTGGACCCCGTGCTGCTGGCCCAGCTGCGCGCAGCCGACCAGGAGCGCCAGCCGTGAGCGTCCTGGCCATCGACGCCGGCACGACCGGGGTGACCGCCCTCGTCGTGGATGAGCGCGGCGCCGTCGTCAGTCGCGGCTATCAGGAGTTCCAGCAGAACTTCCCCCGGCCGGGCTGGGTGGAGCACGAGCCCGAGGAGATCTGGGTCGCGACGCTGCAGGCCTGCCGGCTGGCATTGCGCGGCCAGCAGGTCACCGCCATCGGCATCACCAACCAGCGCGAGACGGCCGTGCTGTGGGACCGCGAGCGACTGGCCGCACCCCGCCGAGCGATCGTCTGGCAGGACCGGCGTACGACGCAGATCTGCGACCGCCTCAAGGACGCCGGCCACGAGCCGCGGGTCGCCGAGCTCACCGGGCTGCGCCTGGACCCCTACTTCACCGCGACCAAGCTGGCCTGGCTGGCCGAGCACGAGCCCTCGACGTGGGCCGGTGCGCGCGACGGTTCGCTCGCGGTCGGGACCGTCGACTCCTACCTCGTCGCTCGGCTCACTGGCGGCGCCGCGCACGTCACCGATGCGTCCAACGCCAGTCGCACCCTGCTGTTCGACCTGCGCAGCGGCGACTGGAGCGACGAGCTGTGCGCGCTCTTCGACGTGCCCCGCGCAGCCCTGCCGCAGGTCGTCCCGTCGTACGGCGAGGTCGGGCGCACCGACCCTGCCGCCTTCCTCGGCCTCGACCTGCCGATCGCAGGCATCGCCGGCGACCAGCAGGCGGCGCTCTTCGGACAGGGCTGCTTCGCACCCGGTCGCTCGAAGTGCACCTACGGCACCGGGTCGTTCGTGCTCGTCAACACCGGCGCCGAGCCGGTGCTGTCGGAGCGGCTTCTCACCACCGTCGCGTGGATGACGCCGGACCGCGAGCTCGTCTACGCCCTCGAGGGCTCGGTCTTCGTCACCGGCTCGGCTGTGCAGTGGTTGCGTGACGGCCTGCAGGTCATCGGCTCCGCCGCCGAGGTGGAGTCGCTCGCCTCATCGGTGCCCGACAGCGGGGGCGTCGTGTTCGTCCCGGCCCTGACCGGTCTGGGGGCGCCGCACTGGGACCCGGACGCGCGAGGCGCCATCTTCGGCATCACCCGCGGGACGACCCGGGCCCATCTGGCGCGAGCGACCCTGGAGGCCATCGCCTTCCAGGTGCGCGACGTCGTCGATGCGATGACTGAGGAGGCCGGGCTGACGATCCAGGCGCTGCAGGTCGACGGCGGGGCGAGCGCCAACGACCTGCTCTGCCAGCTTCAGGCCGACCAGCTCGGCGTTCCCGTGCGGCGCCCGCAGGTGCTCGAGACGACGGCGCTCGGCGCCGCCTTCCTGGCCGGCCTGGGGACCGGTGTCTGGGCAAACCAGAGCGAGCTCAGCGAGGTCTGGCAGCTCGACCGCGGCTTCGACCCCGTTGCCGGCGTGCGCGACGACGGCACACACACCCGCTGGCTGCAGGCCGTCGACAGCGTTAAGGCCTGGAGCTGACCGACCCTTGGGTGCGGGGCTTATCGGTACACATCTCACCTGCGGACCGCTACGTTTCCGCCGTGCTCCCTGACGGCATCGTCACGTTCGTCTTCACCGACATCGAAGGGTCGACCGCGCTGTTCCACGAGCTCGGGGACGATTACCTCGCCGTTCTGGCTCAGCACCATGCAGCGCTGCGTCGCGTATGGGCCACGCATGGCGGTATCGAACTGGGCACCGAAGGTGACGCTTTCTTCGTAGCGTTCGCTGACGCGGCAGCTGCGATGCGTGCTGGTGCCGACGCTCAGCGAGTGCTCGCCGAGACCGACTGGCCGCACGGACGACCGGTGCGGGTGCGGATCGGCATGCACACCGGGTCGGCAGTCATCGTGGAGGGCAAGGACTACGTCGGACTGGACGTGCATCAGGCCGCGCGGGTTGCAGGGGCCGCGCACGGTGGGCAGGTGTTGCTGACGGGCAGCACCCTTGACGCCGCCGGGCTGCAGTCTGACGACGAGCTCGGCGTCCACGACCTCGGCAGCCATCGCCTCAAGGACTTCCCCACAGCGCGCCGGCTGCTCCAGCTCACCGGGCCGGGTCTAGAAAACACGTTTCCCCCTCCACGGACCAGCACCGCCCGGTCCCACAACCTCCCACGCCCCACCAGCGCGATCGTGGGCCGATCAGGGGAACTCGAGGCGGTGCAGCGCACTGTCGTCGGCGACGCCCGACTGGTCACGCTCACGGGCGCCGGCGGCCTGGGAAAGACGCGACTCGCCCTGGAGGTCGGCTGGTCGGTGCTGGGGTGGTTCCGCGAGGGGGTGTGGTTCGTCGACCTGGCTGGCCTGACCGAGTCCGCTGCCATTCCGGGAGCGATGATGTCGGCCATCGGTTTGCTCGAGCGCACCGGCGCCACACCTCAGCAGCAGCTGGTCGAACAGCTGGGCAACGGTCCGTCGCTGCTCGTTCTCGACAACCTGGAGCAACTGCTCTCTGACGACGGCATCACCGTCGTCTCGGACCTGCTCGCCGCCTGCCCTGAGCTCACCGTGCTGGCGACCAGCCGTGAACGGTTGAGGCTGCGCGGCGAGCACGAGATCGTGCTCGACGGGCTGGATACTGCCGACGCCGTCGCACTGTTCACCGCCCGGGCACTGGCAGCCGATGCTCACTTCGCCAGTGATCTGGTCCAGGTGGAGAAGCTGAGTGCAGAGTTGGGTGGGATCCCGCTCGCCCTCGAGTTGGCCGCGGCCCGGGTGCGCACGCACGACGTGGATCAACTGCTGGTCGAGCTGACCGATGCGCTCGACCTGCTGAGCGAGGGCGATCGCGACCTGCCGGCACGCCACCGGACGATGCGGGCGACCGTGGCGTGGAGCTGGCGTCTATGTGATGACGAGGAGCGCACGGTTCTGCGCTCGGTTGCGGTCTTCGGCGGCAACGCTGAGGCCGCAGCGATCGGCGCGGTGCATGGCGCGCCGGTGGACCGCGTTCTGGAGCAGCTGGCCGACTGCTCCTTCATCGTGCGCCGCGGCGACCGGTTCGGGGTGCTCGTCCCCATCCGCGCCTTCCTGGGCGAACAGCTCACCAGCGATGTGCGTGCGGCACTGGAAAGCAGACACGGGCACCACTTCGCGGATCTCGCCGCAACCGCCAGTCCGCACCTGGTGTCGGCCGAGCAGGCCCGCTGGCTCGATCGATTGGACGCCGAAACGACCGACCTTGAGCTCGCCGTACGCCGACTTCCGCCGGCGAAGGCCCTCGAGATGGCGGGAGCGCTGGTGCGTTGGTGGGTGCGCCACAGCAGATGGACCGCAGGGCGGCAGTCACTTGCAGAAGCACTGAGCCGAGCCGAGCCATCGGTCGACCCGACGATCCTCGCTCGAGCGCTGGCGGGAGCAGCTGAGCTGGCCGTCGCCCAGGGAGAACTCAGCGAGGCGGAGACTCACCTGGCTCGGGCCGCTGCATTGCCGGCCGACCTCGCGGTCCAGGCCCATGTGGCCATCCTGCAGGGCCTTGCTGCCCGCACGGCTGGCGAATTGGACGCCGCTGGTCTGGCCTACGCGCGGGCGAAGTCACTGGCGGAGGAAGCTGGCCAGCCCCGACTAGCGGCCATCGCCCTCCTCAATACGGGTGACGCAGCTTTCAAGCGTGCCAGCGCCGCCATGACACGCGACCAGGCCATCACGGAGGACACCCAGCTGTGGCTGGACCGGGCTAGGCAGGCCATGTCTGAGAGCCGTCAGAAAGCGCTGCCAACCGGTGACGACCACCTGATCCTGCAGATCACCCTCGACCTCGCCGGCGTGGAGTCGTACTTCGATGCTCACTCAGCCAGGAAGGTCATGCAGACAGCTAGGGATCTGGCCGACCGGCTCGGAAACCTTGAAACCCGCGCTCACGCCGACGCCAACCTGGGAATGATGGCTCTGCGTGAGAACGACGTTCAAGAGGCCGGGGATCGATTTTCCTCCGCGCTGCAAACGGCTGAGGAGGTCGGCAGCCTGGCCCAGCAGGGCACGGTGCTCTATCTCTGGTCGCTGGACGACAGCGACCTGCCTGCGAGCATTGCTCGAGCTCGACGGAGCATTGCCCTCGCGGAGCGGTTGGGCAATCCCATCGAGCTCGAGCAACGCCAAGCCGTGCTAGCAGAGTTGCTCAAGCGACACGCACAAGCACCATCGGCATAGCGTCAGTGGTTGTAGAAGAAGCTGCCGACGTATCGGGCAGTGCACGTCGAGCACGTGGTGAGTGGAGTCGACTCCAGCGTCATGGACATGTACGTACCCGGCATGTAGATGGCATAGCGCTTCCCGGAAATAGCCACCGTGCCCGTGAACCAGTGGTTCGGATTCCGCATGGCCAGGCTGCCTGCCACCGGGAAGGGGTCCGTTGACACCGCATAATTGGCCCTGCCCGTGACGTTCTCCCCTGACAAGGTGACGTCTCCGAGGATGCGGATGTAGTACTGACGAGTGAAATCGAACGTGGCGTCGTTGTGGTTGGTGATCGCTGTGACCGCGAAGGTGCCGTCATAGCTGAAGCTGGTCGGATCAGGGAATCCCCCGGCACCCAGCGTTGTGCCAGCGACGAAGCAGCCGGGCGGGCACAGGAGGGCAGCACTGGCTGGGGTGGAGACGCCGATCACCCCCGCAAGAATGCCCGCTACGAGAACTACCTTGGCCATGATTCGGCGCATGTCTCTTCCTCTACGTTTCGGCCCGATGGAGCTGACAGGCTGAAACGTGACATGGTGGCGGAGCTCGTGTATGTCACGGAGACGACACTCGACAACACCGAGCAAAGGACGACACTCGTGCGGCCCCGCGCAGAGCGCCCCAGGGACGGGTCGGACTAGCTAGCGCGGCGGGTGGGCGCCGGGCTGCTGCTGACCATGGCCTCGCTGGCCGCGACCCGGGCGTCTTCGATGTCGGCCTTCGCGTTGGTCGCGTAGGTGTCGACGTACTCCTGACCGGACAGCAGCATCAACTCGTACATGATCTCGTCAGTGATCGAGCGCAGGACGAACCGGTCGCCCTCCATCCCCTTGTAGCGGCTGAAGTCCAGCGGCCGACCGACCCGGATGCCCACCCGACCGATGTGCGGGATCTTCTTGCCAGTCGGCTGGACCACATCGGTGTTGATCATCGCGACGGGGATGACGGGCACGCCGGCTTCCAACGCCATCCGGGCCACGCCGGTCTTGCCGCGGTAGAGCCGCCCATCGGGCGAGCGGGTGCCCTCGGGATAGAGGCAGAGCAGGTTGCCGTCGGCCAAGATGCGGATGCCGGTGCGCAGCGCGGCCTCCGAGGCCGCGCCACCGCTGCGGTCGATCGGCACCTGGCCGACACCGGAGAAGAAGCCCTTGGTCAGCTTGCCCTTGAGCCCCTTGCCGGTGAAGTAGTCGGCCTTGGCGAGGAACGTGATGCGCCGCGGTACGACGAGGGGCAGAAAGATCGAGTCACTGAACGACAGGTGGTTGCTGGCGAGGATCGCCGCGCCCTCGGTCGGCAGGTGCTCGCCGCCCTCGACCCAGGGCCGAAAGAGCACGCGCAGGATCGGCGTGAGGATCGCTTTGACGATCCAGTAACCCACGTGCCCACCTCCTCCGTCGTACTCGTCGTACCAGGCCAACCTAGTGCCCCAACCTAGGGCAACGAAGGCCTGGCCGGGAGGGGGTATCCCGGCGATCGTGCGACGATGGGCGCCGACCCGCCGCGTGCGTCCCCTGCCACCGACCCGAGAACGAGGAACGCGTGTCCGTGCTCCCCGGCGCTGAGCCGATTGACCTGCCCGGTGGACCCGTCGGGGTCCTGCTCAGCCACGGCTTCACCGGCACGACCCAGTCCATGCGACCGTGGGCTGAGCACCTCGCGGCAGCCGGGCTCACCGTCGTCGCGCCGCGCCTGCCGGGCCATGGCACGACCTGGCAAGACATGAACACCACCCGCTGGGCCGATTGGTACGGCGAGATCGAGCGGGCCTTTGACGACGTGCGCGGCCGCTGCGACACCGTCTTCGCCATGGGCCTGTCGATGGGCGGAACGCTGGCCCTGCGCTTGGCTGAGCTGCGGCCCGATCAGGTCGCCGGTCTGGTCCTGGTCAATGCGGCCCTGGCCAGTGAGCGCAAGGACGTCAAGCTCGCGCCGCTGCTGTCCAAGGTGATCGCCTCGATGCCCGGCATCGGCAGCGACATCAAGAAGCCCGGCGTCACCGAGCTCGCTTACACCAAGACGCCACTCAAGGCTTTTGCGTCACTGTCTGGAGCCTGGCCGCAGGTGCGCAAGGACCTCGGCCTGATCACCTGCCCGGTCCTGGCCTACCGCAGCCGCGTCGACCACGTCGTGGAGCCCCTCAGCGGCCGGCTGCTGCTCAGCGAGACCGCCGCGGGCACGGTCGAGGAGCGCATCCTCGAGGACAGCTTCCACGTGGCGACGCTGGACAACGACGCCCCCACGATCTTCGCGGGCAGCCTCGACTTCGTCCGGGCCCACGCCCCCGCCGCCTCCGCCGGCTGAACCATGACGACCACTCCCGAGCCCTCCGGCCGTCGCGACAACGGGCTGACCTGCGGCGAGTGGGGCGCACTGGTCGACCTCGACCCGCGGCTGTCCGACACCCTGCTGGGCAGCTTGGGAGCGATCGGGGTCGCCGCCTACGTCGAGCCCGCGCACGGCGTCGACTCGTTCTCGCGCGCCGTCGCCCTGCCCAAGCGGCCGCTCGACCGGCTCTGGGTGGACCCGTCGCGGGCGGACGAGGCCCGCGCGGTCGTCGGCGCCGAGATCGCCGACCTGGCCTCCCTCCTGGCTGCCGACGAGCCCGGCACGAGCGTCACCGGCTTCATCCAGGCGGTCCCCCGTACGGCGGCGACGCGGGTCCTCGCGCCTCCGGTCCTGCCGACCTCCACCGACCCGGACGAGCAGGCCTGGAAGCAGATCGTCGAGGGCTGGACGGCCGACACCACCGACACCCCCGTCCCTCGCTGGCCGGTGACCGAGGACCTGGACAGCAGTGAGCCAGCAGAGCCCGCCGAGTCGACCCGACGTCGTCGGCGGCAGCCCGCCGCTGACGAGGACGATGGGGACGAGGCGCTCCCGGCGTGGCTGGAGCCTGAGGCTCTCGAGGACGACGGTCACTACGTCCCGCCCCCGCCGCCGCCGATCCCCCGCGTGCGCCGGCACACTGTCGGCGCCGTGGTCTGCCTCGCCCTCGGTCTGGTGCTGACCTTCGCGCCGCAGCTCGTCGGCCAGGTCGCCACCGGCGAGCTGGGCGTCGTCGGTGTCCTGCTCATGGTGGGGGGTGCCGGGGCCCTCGTGTGGCAGGTGCGCGATGCTCCCCCCACTGACCGCGGCCCCGATGACGGCGCGGTCGTCTGACCTTCCGATCGAACGGAGCACCGCGTGTCGGCCAGCGAGACAGTCGAGGTCAGCGGACACCTGATGGACTCCGGCGTCCTCGCGTTGGTGCTCGACGACGTCCTGGGCTACGGCGGGGACTACCGGATCGACCAGCTCGACGTCGGGCGCGCTCACGACGACGAGTCCTACGCGCGCATCACCGTGACGTCTGAGGACGCCGCCGGCCTGGCACGCCTGCTCATGCGGTTGCAGACGCACGGGGTCAACCAGGTCGACCCGGGGCTCGCGGTCCTCAAGCCGGCCGAGCGCGACGGCGTGTTCCCGGACGACTTCTACTCCACGACCAACCTCGAGACCGTCGTACGCCTGGACGGAGAGTGGATCCCGGTCGAGCAGCCGGAGATGGACTGCGGCCTCGTGGTGACCGGCAACCGGGTGCACACCGTGCCCGTATCCGACGTAAAGGCAGGAGACCAGGTGGTCTGCGGCGCCGCCGGGGTGCGCGTCGTCCTGCCGCCGCGCGAGCACAGCGCCAACGACGCCTTCGAGTTCATGTCGTCCTCGGTGTCGAGCGAGAAGCCGCAGGCTCTGCTGGTGCGGCAGATCGCGCAGCGGATGCGCGAGGTCAAGGCCGACGGCGGCAAGATCCTCTGGGTCGGCGGGCCGGCGGTGGTGCACACCGGAGCTGCCCCCGCCATGGTCGCCCTGGTCGAAGCCGGCTACGTCGACGTGCTCTTTGCCGGCAACGCGCTCGCCACGCACGACATCGAGTCGTCTCTCTACGGCACCTCGCTCGGCGTCGACCTGGCCCAGGGCAAGGGCGTCGAGCACGGGCACGAGCACCACATCAGGGCCATCAACACGGTGCGCCGCTGCGGGTCGATCGCGGCGGCGGTGTCCGACGGAACGCTGACCGGCGGAGTCATGCACGCGCTGGTCACGGCGCACAAGAAGTTCGTCCTCGTCGGGTCCGTCCGGGACGACGGTCCGCTGCCCGACGTCTACACCGACGTCATCGAGGGCCAGCGCGCGATGCGGGCCGAACTGCCCGGCGTGGGCTTCGCCATCATGGTCGCGACGATGCTGCACTCCATCGGGACCGGCAACATCCTCCCGGCCTCCGTGCCCCTCGTCTGCGTCGACATCAACCCGGCGACGGTCACCAAGCTCGCTGACCGCGGTTCGGCTCAGGCCGTCGGGATCGTGACCGACATCGGGCTCTTCCTCGAGCAGCTCGCCCGCGATCTCGTCCCGTCGTACGCCGGCGCCTGACCGCCCCGCCCCGCCCCGCCCCGCCCCGCCCCGCCCCGCCCCGCCCCGCCCCGCCCTCATGATCATTGTCTGTCTGGCGCGCGACACGCCGGCGTGTCGGGGCGCGAGACAGACAACGATCTTGCGAGAGCGGTTGTCCACAAGCTCCGTGGTTGCCCACAGCCGAGCCCCGCGCCGGCACAAGCGTCGACCGCGACCCGCACCCTCGTGCGATGGACGCAACGCTCGCTGACCTCGGCGCACACCGGCTCGGCGTATGGACGCCGGCGCAAGCGCAGGACGCGGGACTGTCCCGTCATCAGGTCGCGGGACGCATCGGTCGGGAGTGGCAGCAGATCCACGCCGGCGCCCTGACCGATGCCGGGCACGTGCCCGACGCGCGGCAACGCGCTGCCGCTGCGCTGGCCGTGGCCGACGACGAAGCGGTCGCGTGCGGTCGGACGGCAGCGCGGTGGTGGGGACTTCCGCTGATCGACGACGGCCCGGCGCCGGAGCGGCTTCTCGATGATGTCCTCACCGGGCGACGCCTGGGGGGCCGCCCCCGGCTGATCGCCCATCGCTGGGCGTACGACGACGCCGACGTCATCAGCGTGGACGGCATCCGGCTCACCACCCCGCTGCGCACCCTGCTCGACCTGTCGCGCTTGGTGGGGCTCGACGCGCTGCTCTGCGCCTGCGACGCCGCCGTACGCCTTCGCCTGACCAGCACGCCACTGATCACCACGGCCGCCGCCCGGTTGCGTGCTCGCCCGGGCGGGCCGGCGCTGCGCTGGTGCGGGCGGTGGGTCGAGGGCCGAGCCCAGTCGCCGCTAGAGACGCTGACCCGCATCACCTTGTGGCATCCGCAGCTTCCAGCCTTTGAGCCTCAGCTGCTCGTGTACGACGACGACCAGGTCCTGGCAGCCCTTGACCACGGCGTACGCGCGCTGCAGCTCGGAGTCGAGTCGGACGGCGCCGGACCGCACACCCTGCCCGAGGCGCGTTTCGTCGACCGTCATCGCGAGGCCACCGTCGCCGACCACGGCTACCGGCTGCTGCGCGTGACGTGGCCTGACGTTCGCCGCGGCCGAGCGGCCGTACGACGTCGGGTGGGACGCGCAGCGGCAGAGCAGGCCACCCGGCTGCGGGTGACCGCTCCCCCACCGTCACTGTTGCCCGCACCCCCGGCCCACATCTGGCGCTGACCGCCCCTCGCCTCCGGCGCTGGCCTCCGGCCGTCCCGTCTCCGCTCGGCCCCCACCGCGGCACCCCCTTTCCAAGATCGTTGTCTGTCTGGCGCGCGACACGCCGGCGCGGCAGTCGTCTCCACAGACAATGATCTTGGGCGGGCGCGGGTGCGGCGGGCGCGGGTGCGGCGGGCAGGTCAGCCCGGCAGGTTCAGGTCGGCGACGACGGGGCGGTGGTCGGTGACCGGGCCGCAGTCGGGCACCTGCACACTCGCCACCGACCAGCGCGGGGAGACGAGCAGCGCGTCGATCCTGCGCCGGGGTGCGCGAGCGGGGAAGGTCGGCCCCGCCTGCGCACCGCAGTCGACCAGGCCCGCCGACAGGCCCGACCAAGCGGGGGCGCCGGCTTCCTCGTTGACGTCTGCCCCGATGACGTCGGCGTCGTGTGCACGGAGCGCTCGCGCTGACTCCAACCGTGCCTGCGGGTCCAGGTCCAGGTGCGTGCCAAGGGCGGTGAACGACACCCCACCCACCTCCAGCGTGGCGACGACCGCACCACGGCGGTGCAGACCGGGCCGCTTGGGCAGCAGCACGTCGTACGACGACACCACGCGGACGCGCATCGAGCACAGCAGCAGGTTGCCCGCCGCCGGCCGGCCGCCGGTCACCACGACAAGTCCCGCCTCGCGGGCGAGCCGCGCGCAGGCCGAGCGCCAGCGCCACAGCCGCGGGGCCTCCTGTACCAGCACCACATCGGGCGCGAGGTCGCGCAGCACCCGCGCGACCCCGCGAGCGTCGTCGCGCAGAGAGCGCACGTTCCACGTCATGACCCGCAGGGGCCGGGCTGCGGTCAGCGCTGCCTGGCCAGGTCGGCCGCTCCCACCAGGCCTGCGTCGTTGCCCAGCCGTGCCGCGCGGATCTGCGCGTGCGGTCGATGGCCCGTCCCGGTCAGGCGACGGGCGAACATCTCCCGCGCCGGGGCGAGCAGGAGCTCGCCGGCATCGGCCACTCCTCCCCCGACCACGAAGACGCCCGGGTCGAGCAGGGCGGCGAGGTCAGCCAGGCCCTGACCCAGCCAGCCACCCACCTCGGCGAAGCAGGCCAGCGCTGCGGGGTCGCCCTCGCGGGCGGCCTGTGTCACCTCTGGCGCTTCGATCCCTTCGGGTTCACCGCCGCCGAGGGCGAGCAGCCGGGCGCCGAACTCGGGCTCCACGTCCGCGATCTCCCGTGCCTCGTGCAGCAGAGCCCGGCCGGAGCAGTACTGCTCCCAGCAGCCGCGCTGCCCGCAGCCGCACCGGCGGCCGTCCGGGATCACCTGCATGTGCCCGAACTCCGCGCCGATGCCAAAGCGGCCGCGATAGAGCGCCCCGTCGAGGATGATCCCGCCGCCGATTCCGGTGCCCACGGTGACGCAGACGAGGTCGCGCTCGCCCTTGCCCGCACCGAAGCGGTGTTCGGCCCACGCGGCGGCGTTGGCGTCGTTCTCGACCACGACCGGCAGGCCCGTGCGCTTGGCGACCTCGTCGCGCAGCGGCTCGTCGCGCCAGGCCAGGTTGGGGGCGAACAGCACCCGCGCCCGATCGGCGTCGATGAAGCCAGCCGCGCCGATGCCGATGGCCACGACCTCGTGCTCGGTGCGTAGGTCGGTGACGAGAGCCGCGATGGTCGCCTCTACGTCGCCCGGGGAGGCTGAGGGCGTCGGACGGCGGGCGCTGGCCAGGATGGTCCCGTCCTCCGCCACCACGCCGGCGGCGACCTTGGTGCCGCCGACGTCGACGCCGATCGTCAGGCCCATCAGGCCTCGCTGATGTCGATGTGCTGCACCCCAGGCGGCCGATGGCCGTCCGGCGCTGACGGCGAGGGTCCTGCCAGGGCCGACTTGAGGGCCGCCACGAAGGACGCCGTCGCGTCGAGCAGGTGCTCCACCGCCTCGGGCCGGACGTGCCGCAGGGCGCCGATCCCCTGGCACACCGGGCAGAACTGGCACTCCGGCGTACCCGTGGCCACGTGCTCCGCGTCGAGGAGGTGGCCCGCCTTGCGCCGGGTCCAGTCCTCCATCGCTGCGAAGAGCTTGGCCGCCTCCTCCGCAGCGCTGCCGACGTCGCTGGTCACGGGTGCCTCCACAGGGACGGGTCGGGTTCGAAGCGCACGGTCAGTCGGCCGTCAGCCAGTCCGGCGCCAGCCACCACGCAGCGCTTGAGCGCGCTGGGCAGGGCCAGGACCCGGCGGTGCCCGCCGACAGTGATGACCAGCTCGTCGCCGGAGCGGCTCAGGTCGACGTCGCTGCGCCGGGCCAGCGGCAGCGCGAGCGAGAGCGCGAAGCCGTCGATGGTGCGCTCGACCCGGAGCAGGTCCTCGGTCACCATCGTCTCGGCCGCCGGGTCGGCGTCGCCGTAGAGCGCCTCCCCCACAGCGGTGAGCGCCGCCAGGCCCACCGGCTCAGCACCCTGGTAGGCCGACGTCAGCACGGGGAGCGGAGCCACGTCGGCGCGCACGCCCGCGAGCTGCTCGGCCTGAGCGCTGACCCAGCCGTCCTGCCACGCATCGCCGCCGGGGAAGACGCGGTTGGCGACCAGCCCATCCACGCGATAGCCGTAGAGCGCGAGCGAGGTCAAGGTGCGCCGGGCCTCGGCCACCACGACAGCCTCGGGTGTGAGCACCAGTCGCACCGAGGTGCTGGGAGCGGTCAGCACGGCGCGGACGTCGGTGAGCTCGCGGTGCAGGCGCTCGATCGCGTCGAAGACCTGCTCCGCGGGCACGGCCGGGCCGGCGACGCGAGACAACACCGGACGCAGGGCCCGCAGCGCACGTCGCTGCGCCGGGAAGACCTTCTCGACGTACCACGTCAGGGCTTCGGGCAGGGCCAGCAGGCGCTGGGTCTCGCCGGTCGGCGCGCAGTCGACCACGACGAGATCCCATTGACCGGACGCCACCTGGTTGCGCAGCTCGAGCAGCGCCAGCACCTCTTCGGCCCCGGGCAGGACGGTGAGCTCCTCGGCCTGCAGGGCATCGACACCGGCTCGCTCGAGCACCGCGAGCAGATAGCCCTGCACGTCCCGCCAGGTGCGCTCGAAGGCGCGCTGCGCGTCGATCTGCATGCCGTAGAGGCCGGTGTCGACCTCGGTCGGCTCGGCGCCGAGCGGCACCCCGAGGGCATCGGCGAGCGAGTGCGAGGGGTCGGTCGAGAGCACCAGCGTCTTGCGTCCCCGCGCGGCAGCGAGGGCAGCGGTCGCCGCAGATGCGGTCGTCTTGCCGACACCCCCCTTGCCGGTGAACAGCAGGACGCGCACGTTGTCTCCTCGGTCAGGGTGGGGCGAGCAAGCGCAGGCTCAGCTCGACTCCACCCGCTTCTTGAGCTCCTTCAGGGCGGAGTCCATGATCATCTTCTCGGCCTTGCGCTTGAACATCCCGAGCATCGGCATGGCGATGTCGACGGCCAGTCGGTAGGTGACCTCCGTGCTGCCACCTTTGTCGGCGAGCGTGTAGGAGCCGACCTGCGACTTCTGCACGGTGCTCTTGCCGATCAGCTGCCACGAGACGCCGGAGTCGGTCCAGTCGTAGGCCAGCGTGTACTCGTCCTTGAGCACGCCCGCGTCCATGACGAAACGGGCCTGCTGCGGGCGCCCGTCGCCGTCGGTCTCGAGGACCTCGGCGCTCTTGATCTGGCCGGTCCACTCGGGATAGCTCGCGATGTCCGCGATGACCGCCAGCACGTCCTCGGTGGGTGCGTTGATGACGATGTTGGAGCTCGCCTGATCCGCCACGTGTCCTCCTGGTTGCCTGCTCGGCAGGCTAGTACCCAGGGTCAGTAGGTCACGACGTACGGCGTCCCGGTGCCGGCGAAGTGACCGACGTTGACGCACTCGGTCCGCCCGATCCGGGTGCGCTGCAGCAGCGGCTGGTGGACGTGCCCGAAGACCACGAGTGCGGGCTGGGTGTCGCGGATCGCGTCGAGCACCGCACTGCTCCCGCGCTCGAACCTGCGCGCCTCGACGTCGTAGAGCAGCTCCGGCACATCCGGCGGGATGTGGCAGGCCAGCACGTCGACGGCCCCGACCTGCACCACCTTGGCGGCGTAGTCCTCGTCGCTGATCTCGTACGGCGTCCGCATCGGCGTACGCAGCCCGCCCCCGACGAAGCCCCAGGTGCGGTCGCCGAGCTGGGCTGTCCCGCCGTCGAGCACGGTGGCGTGGGCGGGCAGGTAATCCGGCCACAGCCGCGGCACGTCGACGTTGCCGTAGGTGAGGTAGGACGGGTCGGGCAACACGCTGAACATCTCGGCGTACTGCTGGGTGATCTCCCGCTCCATGACGACGGCAGGCTCCTCCGGCAGGCTGGCCCACAGACTGCGCGACCAGTCGCGCGCCTCGTCGAAGCGGCGTTCGGTGCGGAGCTGGACCAGTCGCCGGGCCGCGTCCGCTCCGAACAGCCGGGCGAAGATGCCGTTGCCGGCGTCGTGGTAATCCAAGAAGAGCACGAAGTCACCGAGGCAGACCAGGGCGTCCGCGCCGTCCCCCGCACGCGCCAACGCCTCCGCGTTGCCGTGGACGTCGCTGACGACGTGGACCCTCATCTGCCAGTTCTAGCCGACAGGGCCCGACTCAGCCGAACAGCAGACCGACAATCAGGACGACGGCCAGGAAAGCGACGACGAGGCCGGCGGCCAACCCGAGCCGCTGCGCCCGACCGAGGCGGGTGAGATCACCGACCACCGGCAGCTCCAGCAGCGGACCCTCATCGCGGGCCGCGGCGAGAAACGCGCTGCCACAGCTGCCGCACACGTCGCGGTCGAAGGAGTTGGCCGCGCCGCAGGTCGTGCACGGCCAGGCCGGACCGGGCGCCGGCTCGAGGCCGACAGTCGGGCTGAGATCAGCGGGGAGCGTCACCGGCGCGCGCCCGACGAGGTCGAGCGGCGTCGACAGATCGAGCGGGTCGGGCGCCACAGCCACGACCTCGGACGGCGCGACCGCGACCGGCTCGTCGGCCACCTCCGGCTCGGGCTCGGACGGGCGCAGGTCTGCGTAGCAGAGCGTGCACCAGGGCTGACCGGGGCGCAGCGCGGCGCCGCACGACGGGCACGCGGTGGGCGAGGTCACCCGCACACGGTAGGAGAGCAGCACCCTCGGGATACGTTGGCGGCTCATCCGCGTGTCGGCGGGTCATGAACGAGGAGCCGGTGTTGAACGAGTACTCCACCCCCCAAGTGCTCACCGCGTCCCCGCAGGCCTGCCTGCTCGACGCCGTGCACGACAACGCAAGCCGTACGCCGGACGCGGTCGCCTTCAGCCGGCGCTCCGACGCGGGCTGGGCCCCCGTGACGGCCCGCGAGTTCGCCGACGAGGTCGCCGCGGTCGCCTCGGGCCTGATCGCTTCCGGCGTACAGGCCGGTGACCGGGTCGGGCTGATGAGCAAGACCCGCTACGAGTGGACGCTCTGCGACTACGCGATCTGGACGGCCGGCGCCGTGACCGTGCCGATCTACGAGACGTCGTCCGCCGAGCAGGTGCAGTGGAACCTCAGCGACTCGGGTGCCGTCGCGGTCATCGTCGAGAGCACCGCCCACGAGGCGATCGTGGCGGGGCTGCGGGCCGACCTGCCCGGGGTCAAGCACGTGTGGCGCATGGACACCGGCGACGTCGAGGGGCTGGCCGCGGCCGGTCGCGACGTGCCCGCGACGGCGCTCGCGGAGCGCCGGGCCACGCTGAACGCAGACTCGCTCGCGACGATCATCTACACGTCGGGCACGACGGGGCGACCCAAGGGCTGCGAGCTAACGCACGGCAACCTCGTCGGCACCGGGCGGAGCGCGGGTCTCGTGCTCAAGGAGCTGTTCCTCGCGCAAGGCTCGACGTTGCTCTTCCTCCCGCTGGCCCACGTCTTTGCCCGGTTGATCCAGATCGGCTGCGTGGAGACCGGCGCGCGGATGGGCCACACCGCTGACATCAAGAACCTGCTCGCCGACTTCGCGGTCTTCCAGCCGACGTTCGTGCTGTCGGTCCCCCGCGTGTTCGAGAAGATCTACAACACCGCCCGACAGAAGGCTCACGCCGACGGCAAGGGCAAGATCTTCGATGCGTCCGAGCGGGTCGCCATCCGCTACAGCGAGGCCGTGGCTCGCGGCGGCGTCCCACTGGCGCTGCGACTGCAGCACGGCCTGTTCGACCGGCTGGTCTACGGCAAGCTGCGCGCGGCCCTAGGCGGACAGGTGGAGTGGGCTGTGTCCGGTGGAGCCCCCCTCGGAGCGCGGCTCGGGCACTTCTTCCGCGGCATCGGCATCACGATCCTCGAGGGCTACGGGCTCACCGAGACGACAGCGGCGGGCACCGTCAACACGCCCGCCCACCTCAAGATCGGCTCCGTGGGGCGCCCCTCGCCGGGCGTCACGGTGCGCATCGCCGACGACGGCGAAGTCCTCATGCAGGGCGAGCACGTCTTCCGTGGCTACTGGCACAACGAGGACGCGACCCGCGAGACCAAGGGCGACGGCTGGTTCCACAGCGGCGACATCGGCCAGCTCGACGACGAGGGCTTCCTGACCATCACCGGTCGCAAGAAGGAGCTCATCGTCACCGCAGGCGGCAAGAACGTCGCCCCCGCGGTGCTGGAGGACCGGCTGCGCGCGCATCCCCTGGTGAGCCAGTGCATGGTTGTCGGCGACAAGCAGCCCTTCATCGCCGCGCTCGTCACCCTCGACCCCGAGGCCGCGCAGGCCTGGTCGACCGCCCGCGGGAAGTCCGGAACACCCGCTGACCTGGCCACCGACGAGGATCTGCTCGCCGAGGTCCAGGGCGCCGTGGACGAGGCCAACAAGGCCGTGTCCCAGGCGGAGGCCATCAAGAAGTTCGCGGTCCTCGAGCAGGACTGGACCGAGGAGGGCGGCCAGCTCACCCCGTCGCTCAAGCTCAAGCGCGCCGTGGTCATGAAGGAGTTCGCGGCCGAGGTCGATGCCCTCTACGCCGCGCAGGGTTCTTGATTGGGTTGACGGTGCCGCGGCGCGTGGACTCGGTGGCCGGCGCGAGATGACCGACGGGCAGGCGGCGGTCACCGGCCGGCGGCGACAGCCACGGCACAACTCGTCTCCAGCGACAGCGATCCGCCTTGCCCTGCTCGTGCTGTGCAGCGTCACAGCCCTGTTCGCTGAGTTCCGCAGCTACACCGCGCTACCGACGGCACTGCTCGCGGCCCTCGTCCTGGTCGCGAATCGCGCCGAGCGCGAGCGCCGCCACGTCCTGCCGATCACTGTCGTCGAGGCGGTGATCGCCGGGGCCGCCGTCTGCCTCACGGGCGGACCACGGAGCCCGATGCTCCCCTACCTGCTCGCCCCGGGCGTGGCCATGGGCCTCACCGGCGCCCGCGTCGACGTCCTGCTGGCGAGTGCCGGTTGCGCCGCGGGTGCCGCCATGGGACGGCTCGCCTACGCGTGGGGTCTTCCCGGGGTGCCGTCCGGCACAGCCGAGGCGTTCACCGCCACCGTTTCGCTCTGGGTCGTCCTCGGCCTCGCCCTCGGCCTGAGCGCCAACTGGTCACGCAGACTCAGCCTGAACCCCCCTCCTGCGGCGGACAGCGACCGGTACGGCGAGGCGCGCGCCCTCTTGAGGCAGCTGCGCGGTGTGACCGAGGGACTGACCGGCGGCTTGGACCTGCCGGCGGCGGCCATGGCCGTCCTCGACAAGGCGGCGCTCATCGCGCCCAGCGACCGCTCGGCCGTGCTGGTGGAGACCGGTACCGGGTCGCTCGTGCCCGCGGCCGTCCGCGGGACGAGCCGCATGCCGTGGCGGGCGCCTCTGGCGTCTCCGGGACCGCTTCGGCAGAGCTGGGACAGTTGCGCTCCGGTCGTCGACGTACGCCCCCCCGACGTGCACGGACGACGACTGGGCAGCACCCTCGCGGTCATCCCGCTCGTGACAGCCAGCGCGCCCTTCGGACTGCTCGCCCTCGAGGTGTACGAGCCGGCGACGTTCAGCACGCAGGTCATCGACGGGCTGGTGGACTGTGCTGCAGCGGGGGCGCTGCGGATCGAGACGGCGCTGCTGTTCGATGACGTGCGCCGCAGCCTCACCCTGGAGGAGCGCAACCGACTGGCCCGCCAGATCCACGACGGCCTGGCGCAGGACCTCGCCAGTTTCGGCTACCGGCTCGACGAGCTGGTCACGCAGGCCCGGACTACTGACCCCGCACTGGCCTCCAGCGTCGCCGAGGTGCGCCGGGACCTCACCGGTCTCATCAGCTCGATCCGCCTGTCGATCACCGAGCTCCGCACAAGTGTCGACCAGGAAGGTGGCCTGGGCGCTGCGATCGCGTCCTACCTGCGGGCCATGGGCTCAGGGACCGGGCTGGCCGTTCATCTGTCCCTTGACGAGGCAGCCTTCAGGCTGCCCGCTGACAGCGAGGTCCTGCTCTTCCAAGCACTGCAGGCGGTCGCCCAGCACTACCGGCTCCACGCACGTAGCGGCAACCTCTGGGTGGCACTGGCCGTCGACCCGCCGTCCGCGCGGCTCACCGTCGAGCACGACGCCGCCAGCGGCAGCCCAGAGTCGCTCGAGGTCGACGAGCTGGATGCACGCCTCCGGCAGGTGGGAGGAGCCTTGACCGTTTCGCTGCGCGAAGGTGGTGGCGTGCGGGTAGATGTGGTGTTCGGCTCGAGCAAGGAGGGGCGGAGCTCATGAGCATCACCGTGCTGCTGGTCGACGACCACAGCCTGATCCGGCAGGGGCTGCGCCAGGCCTTCGACCAGACTGATGACTTGGCGGTGGTGGCCGAAGCCGCGAGCGCCTCCGAGGCCCGAGCGCTCGCACGGGCGCACGAGCCTGATGTCGCCGTCGTCGACATCAACCTCGGCGACGGCAGCGGGATCGACCTCGTGCGCGAGCTCCGTTCTCGGCGGCCGCAGATGGGTCTCGTCGTCCTCACCATGTACGACGCCGACGAGCACGTCTTCGCGGCGCTGGAAGCAGGTGCCTCGGCCTTCGTGCTCAAGTCGGCACCCTCCGGCGACGTGATTGCCGGAGCGCGACATGCCGCCGCATCGCCGTTGACGTTTACGGCGCATGACCTCGCCGGTGCGATGCGGCGACGACTGCAGACTCCCACGGTCCACCTGACGCCGCGTGAGCAGCAAATCCTGGACCTCCTGGCAGGTGGCGCCTCGGTCGCTCAGGTCTCGGAACAGCTGTTCATCAGCCAGTCGACAACCAAGACGCACCTGTCCAAGGTGTACGAGAAGCTCGGCGCCGACAACCGCACGCAAGCCATCATGGCCGCCGTTCGCCTCGGCCTCGTCGACGTCGGCTAGCACGAAGCAGCCCTTCTGTCCCTCCTCCAAACGGTCAACTCTTCCGGCCCACCGTGCGATGGCCCCAGCCCCGGTCAGCAGCGACGGTGAGCGGGGCGCCACGCACGGCCCCGTGGACGGAGGTGCCTGGTGGCGGCGAGACGAACCAGCGGGTTCCGGCTCTTCGGGATCCAACTCAGGGTGCAGGAGCTTGCTCTCGTTCTCCTCGTCGTGCTGCTCGCCGGTGTGCTCTGCGTCGCGATGATCCAGTGGCTGGAGAGGTCCACATGAAGCTCCGACGCACGACCGCGGGGGCTCCGTCTGAGGCCCAGGGCTCGTCGGTCCTCGTGGCGGAGAGCAGCCCCGCAGCCGGGCCGAGGCACGTCAAGGCTGCAGTGCCCCCTACCCCTCGACAGAGGTCCGCGAAGACGAGCCGTGGTGCGTCGGCCGGCGGAGATGCCGCTAGCACATGGTGGCCCTTGGGCCAGATCCTGCTGGCGCATGAGCTCATCGACCCGGATCGGCTCAACGAGGCCTTGGCTCAGCAGAGCATCTCGGGCAGGCGGGTAGGGGCTCAGCTGGTAGAGCTGGGAGCGATCACCGAGCAGCACCTCGCCGAGGCGCTGGCTGCCCAGCTCTCGCTGTCCGTCGTGGACCTCAGCACCCAGACGCCCGAGCCCGATGCCATCGCCCTCGTGCCCGAGGCGCTGGCCCGTGCTGAGCAGTGCATCCCCATGCTGCGCAGGGGCGACAGTGTGGTCGTCGCCGTCGCTGACCCGTCCCAGGCTCTGCTCGAGCAGCTCGGGGCTGTGACGGGACTGGCGGTCACCTTGGCCGTGGCCCCCGCCAGCGAGGTGCGCCGGGCCATCGACCTGTGCTACCGGTCGCTCGAGGGGCTGGACGCTTTCGTGGCCGCGTTCGAGGCAGCGACCATCACCAGAACGTCGGTCACCCTCACGTCTGACTCGGCAGCGCACGACGCGCCCGTCGTGCAAGTGGTGAACAAGATCATCAGTCAGGCTCTTCGTGACCGGGCCTCCGACGTGCACCTCGAGCCGCAGGACACCCGGCTACGCATCCGCTTCCGGATCGACGGAGCACTGCACGACGTCGTTTCCCTGCCGGTGAGCATGGGCCCCGCGCTCGTGAGCCGACTCAAGATCATGGCGGGGATGAACATCGTCGAGCGGCGCCGTCCGCAGGACGGTCAGATCGCGATCGACGTCGACGGCCGGTCGGTCGACATCCGCGTGGCCAGCACCGGGGTGATCTGGGGAGAGAAGGTCGTGCTCCGCATCCTGGACAAGAGCCGCCCGCTCTTCAAGCTCGGCGAGCTGGGCATGCCACCGGACACGCACGCGACGTTCTCCAAGCTGGTACACGCGCCGTTCGGCATGGTGCTCTGCGCCGGCCCGACCGGCTCCGGGAAGACGACCACGCTCTACGCGACGATGAGCGAGATCAACGAGTCGCAGAGCAACATCATGACGATCGAGGACCCGGTCGAGTACGTCTTCCCCTCGATCAACCAGATCTCGACCAACGAGCAGGCCGGCCTCACCTTCGCCACCGGCCTGAAGTCGATCCTGCGGCAGGACCCGGACGTGATCCTGGTCGGTGAGATCCGCGACGTCGAGACCGCCCGGATCGCGACGCAGTCAGCGCTGACCGGGCACTTCGTCCTGTCGTCGCTGCACGCGACCGCTGCCGTGGCGGCCCTGCACCGCTTCCTCGACATGGGCATCGAGAGCTTTCTCATCGCCTCCTCGGTGCTCGGCGTCGTCGGGCAACGCCTGCTGCGGCGCAACTGCGAGAAGTGCCTGAAGCTCTACAAGCCCTCCCCCGAGGAGATGGCCTTCTACGAGGAGTCCGGCGGAGCGACCAAGGCCAAGTTCTACAAGGGCATGGGCTGCAACTTCTGCAGCAACACCGGCTTCTCCGACCGCATCGGCGTCTACGAGCTGCTGACGATCACGCCGGAGATCAAGCGTCTCGTTGTCGGCTGGGCCACCCAGGACGAGCTGCGCCGCATGGCCGTCAAGCAGGGCATGCGCACGCTGAACGACGAGGCGATCGCTCTGGTCGAGCAGAACCTCACGACCATCCCCGAAGTCATCCGACACATCTACTCGGCATGAGGTTCTTATGAGCGTCATCGATCAGCTGAGCGTTACCGGCAAGGTGGACGCGACGGCAAAGGGGCCGAAGAAGTCGATCCTGCAGTTCGAGCTGACCTCTAAAAAGGTTCCTCGCAAGGACCTCATGCACTTCAGCCGTCAGCTCGCGGTCTTTATCAAGGCAGGCATCCCGATCCTGGACGCGCTCGAGGCAATCCATGAGGAGATGGGCAACAAGTACTTTCGGTCCATCGTCGAGGACATCGTCGAGTCGCTGCGGTCCGGCTCAACCCTTGCCGACGCCGCAGGGCAACACTCCTCCGCGTTCCCGCCCTACTACCTAGGCATCCTGCGGTCGGCGGAGTTGACCGGTCAGCTTGACACCGTGCTCGTGCAGCTCTCGGACTACATCGAGCGCGACGTGGATGCGCGCCGGAAGATCACGTCGGCCCTGACCTATCCAGCGGTCATCATGGCGCTCGGCGTTGTGGTGGTCATCATCCTCACGACCGTCGTGTTGCCCAAGTTCGAGGTCTTCTTCGCAGACCTGGGCGCTGAACTGCCCCTTCCCACACGCATCATGCTCTCGTTCTCGGCCTTCCTCAGCGACAACGGCCTGTACATCGTGGCGGCTCTGCTCGTGGTGGTGATCCTGATCGTGGCCGCGATGCGGACCGACACCGGCAAGACCCTGCGAGACCGCGTTCTGCTGCGCCTACCGGTCGTCGGCGACATGGTCCAGCACGTCGTGCTCGAGCGCTTCTGCCGGATCCTGAGCAGCATGATGCAGGCTGGCGTCCCCCTGCCCGAGGCCATGCGGGTGACCTCGGCGGCGACCAGCAATGCCGTCTACCGCCGCGGGCTGGTGGAGGTCCGCGAACGGATGCTCCGGGGTGAGGGCCTGGCCACTCCGCTCAACGAGAGCGGGCTCTTCCCACCCTCGGCCAAGCAGATGTTCCGCGTCGGCGAGTCGACGGGGACCCTGGACCACCAGCTCGAGACGGCCGCCGGCTACTTCGAGCGTGAGCTCGACTACAAGATCAAGCGCTTCACCAACCTGTTCGAGCCGGCGATCATCATCGTCATGGGCCTGGTCGTTGGTTTTGTGGCGGTGGCGCTGGTGTCCGCGATGTACGGCATCTTCAACAGCAGCAGGTCGATCTGACATGCCCCGGCCGCAAGGAGAAGCCGGCGACACGCTCGTCGAGATTCTCGTAGCCCTGGCCGTCCTCGGCATCGGCATCGTCGCCTTGACGGGTGCTCTGGTGACGAACGTGACGACGACGAGCATCAACCGCGAGCAGGCGCAGGCCGAGAGCGTCCTCGCCTCTGCTGCTGAGTTCGTCAAGGGCTTGTCCGGAACACCTGCCTGCGGAGTCGTCTTGGCCCCGCCAACGCTGACCGAAGTCCCGCGCAGCGCTGCCTACGCGGTCACCTTCGACCCCGCGGTGGCCGTCGACAGTCAGCCGTGCGCACAACTGGTCGGGGTCCCCGTCAAGGTCACGGGGAATGGCTTCGCGCTCTCTGTGACCGTGGTGAAGCGGCCGTGAGACAGCGTGACGAGGACGGCTTCACCCTGGTCGAACTGCTGCTGTCTGCGGCCATCCTCACGATCATCATGGGCGCCATCACAGGAGCGCTCATCACCTTTCTGAAGAACGGCACGTACACGATCGAGCGGGACGACCACACCGGCGGAGCTGTCGTGCTGAGCAGCTACCTCAACCGTGACCTTGCCAGTTCGGATGGGGCCCCGAGCACCGCCTCCACGCCTTGCTCGGGCGCGGGCACGGCCGTAATGACCATGAGCTGGACCGAGTGGACCGCGACACCGACCGATCCCACACCCGTGCCAGGAGCTGGCACCTGGCGCTCCTCCTACGTCGTGACGCCCGACCCCGTCATCCCCGTGGGTGGCGGCACCCGGTACCAGCTCGTACGGCGGCTGTGTCCCCCGACCGGCGCGGCGGACGACTCCCTGCTGCTGCGCAACCTCGGCTCGGCGACGCCCGTGACCGTGACGACGACCACTGCGGCGGACTGCCCTGCCGGGCGACTGTCGGTGACGCTGCCGAGCTACGCCCAGGACATCGGCACCCAGGGGTACTCGTACAGCGGCTGCCTTCGGGGGCGACTCGGATGAGACGGCGATGGAACCGGATGCACGGCGAGGAAGGCGTGGCGCTCGTCCTCGCGCTCGTCTTCCTTGTCGTGGTCGGCCTCTTCGCGACGGTGGCCTTGGACAAGAACGCTTCGACGACTCTGGTAGGCGGACAGGTCCGCGACCGGACCCAGGTCCAGTACGCCCTGGACGGCGGCGTCGACAGGGCACTCCAGCAGCTCCGTTCGGAGATGGCGTCGGGTATGCCGACCAGTTGCACCAGCCCAACGAGCGGCAGCGGCAGCGGCACGCTGACCGCTAACGGCACGACGGCCGCCTGGACGTGCAGCACGCTTGCGGGCCGCGCAGCCCTGACCGGCGAGGCCGCCGCCCGCAACTACGCCGTCGTCGTCACGAGCTCCTCCGACGGTGCCTTCCGCACGCAGTCTGGCACCTCACAGGACCTACAGGTGGGCGGCTCAGTCTTCCTGAACGGCGCGGTGGACAACGGGGACGTCGGCAAGCCCGTCGAGATCACCGAGGGAGACCTGGTCCGGCCGAACGGTCCGAATTGTCAAGCCGGGCTCGATGCGCTGACGAAGGTCCGTCTGATCGGGACGGGGCAGCTCCGCTCCTGCACCGAGCAGACACTGACTCAGAGCCTGCCCGTGGTGGTCCTGCCCAGCGCACCGCCTGTCGCATCAGCCCTGCCTGCGGTGTTGACCGGCGGCACGCTGGTGACGTCTGGCTCCAACCAGTGCCGCGTCTACTACCCCGGACGGTACGCCGCACCGCCCTTGCTCACCAACAACAGCAAGAACTACTTCGTCAGCGGCTTGTACTACTTCGCTGCCGCTCCGTGGGTCATCGACGACGCCAACATCGAGGTCATTGGAGGGCAGCGCTCCGCGACGACAGACACGACCGTTCCTGCGAACGCTTGCAGCGCGATGGGTATGGACGACGCCAAGGCCATGTCCCAGGCAGCAGTGCTGCCCCTGCTCGGGAGCGTCGCCCCGTACCGCTTCGCATACGGGGTCACGTGGGTCTTCGGCAGCAACGCTCGACTGGACGTGCGCAAGGGGGCGGTGACCCTCTTCAGCCCACCGACAGGCGGCTCATCAGTCCCCGTCAACATCGTGGGCGCTTCCTCCTACACGGACTCCTCGTACGCGGCGCAGGTCGTCGGAGCCCCGCTGCTGACCGGAGGAGGCAACAACAGCGCCATGCAGGTCAACGCGAAGATCTTCGCGCCGAATGGCGACGTCGAGGTGTTCTCGACCAACGGCACCGTGGCCGCCGCGCGGGGCGGGGTAGTGGCGCACTCACTGGAACTGAAGGCATCGGCCGTCGGCAGCGATGCCCTGGCCATCTCCGCGTCGTCAGGTGCAGGCACGCCGCCCCCACCCTTCCGCACTGTCCTCGTCGAGGCGACAGACGCAAGTAGCGGCACCACCGCTCGACAGCGGTCCGTCGCCACGGTCAGCAACTACGCGCCCTACAGCATCGACGTCAAGAGCTGGCGCAGCCAGTAGCGCACTAGTCCAGAGGGACTACCGGAACTGACCGAAGGTCCGATCGGCCCGACCGATCGTCCGATGTGACACCGCCCGGCGCAGCAGCACAGTTCTTAACAGGAGCACACCCCACCCACGAAGGAGACCTCATGAACGACCGGCTTCGGACCCGGCTCGACGCCGGCCGTCAGGATGGCTTCACCCTCATCGAACTACTCATCGTCATCGTCATCCTTGGCATCCTCGCCGGGATCGTCGTCTTTGCCGTGGGTAGTGCAACGAGCGACAGCAAGGCCAGCGCGTGCAAGGCCGACAAGAAGACCGTTGTGACGGCCGCAGAGGCCTACAAAGCGAAGGTCGGCACCTATGCCGCGACGTCATCCGATCTCACCACCGGCGCAAATGCCACGCTGAAGACCTTCCCGACAGCGACGGTGGCCACTGAGGGGTACCTCATCACCTACGCCAGCGGGGTGGTCACGGCGACAGGCGCGTGCACCTGACCGTGCGCGCCAACTAGCGGAGCAGCTCCATCCGGACTCCCTGCTCATCCCACTCAGGATCTTCAGGGAGCCGGTCGACGGCCCGGGCAGCGATGCGCCGGGCCGTCACCAAGTCTGCCGTCGCATCCAGCAGGTGCCGGGCGGTGACCCCACCCGGCAGCTGCGCGTCCAGGACCACGTCAACCCCGGGGATCCGCGTCTCGACAAGGCGGCGCCGCTCGAGAATGCCCTCCTCGGTGTGCTTGGAGTGCTGCATCGGCTGGTCGTCGTTGAGCTGGTAGAAGGACAGCTCCGGGTGCACCTCGAACACCTGCCGCTGCCGGTAGGGCTGCATCTCCTCGGCGACCTCGGCGTAGCGCCGCATCATCCGGGCGCTGATCGGATCCAGGCCCTTCTGCGCCCGCGCGTCGAGATCCTGGGTCCGCAGGTAGTGCCGGGAGGGCGGCGACTTGATCGCTCCGCCACGCGCGAATCCGAGCAGCTTGCGGGCCTCCCGATCACAGGTCCGCCCGCCCGGGGTGTCGTCCTCCGGGAAGGACAGGTGGCAGTGGATCGCGATCACGTCGTACGACGGCCGGTAGTCCAAGATCCCGGCGAAGGTCGGGAAGACCTCCGGTTCCGTCGGGAAGGCCGTGACCCCCTGCAGTCGGGCGCCGACGACGAGCCAACCCTTCGGACACGGCTCCACCCCCGCAATCAGGCGGTACGGCAGGTCCGGACCCCCGCCGCGGCGACGAGTCGGAGGAGGCACGTCGAAGACGTTAGTCAGTTCGCGCCGCCAAGCCTGACCGTTTGGACGATGTACGAGCGCGTCCTCGTTCGTACCGTCGAGCCATGGCCAAGCCTCTCCCCCTCCTGCAGGCTGACGACCTGCTGTCCCAGCTCTGGGACAGCAAGGGCACCGACCTGCTGATCTCGCCCGAGGCGACCCCGATGGTGCGCGTCGACGGCAATCTGGGTCCGCTCGAGGGCTACGGACCACTGAGTGCGTCCGACACCGAGGACCTGCTGCACCAGCTCCTGCTGCCGCAACAGCGAGCGGCCTTCGACGGCGGTGCGGAGGTGGACTTCTCGTTCACCTGGCGCAGCAGTGCCCGCCTGCGCGGCAACGCCTTCCGCACCAAGGGGCAGACCGCGATCGCCCTGCGCCTCATCCCCCATGAGATTCCGACCTACGAGGATCTGGGCCTGCCGGAGGTCTTCGAGCGCTTCGCCGGCCTACGCCAGGGGCTCATCCTGGTGACCGGCCCGACGGGAGCCGGCAAGAGCACCACCCTCGCCTCGGTGATCGATCGGATCAACGCCGAGCGGGCCTGCCACATCATCACCGTCGAGGACCCCATCGAGTACGTCTACGCCAACCGCAAGGCGGTCGTGCACCAGCGGGAGGTCGGAGAGGACACAGCGAGCTTTCCCGCGGCGCTCCGGTCGGCGCTGCGCGAGGACCCGGACGTCCTGCTCGTCGGCGAGATGCGCGACCTGGAGTCGATCTCGTTCGCCTTGACCCTGGCCGAGACCGGCCACCTCGTGCTCGCCACCCTGCACACCAACGACACCGCCCAGGCCCTGGACCGCATCGTCGACGTCTTCCCCTCGGACCGGCAGTCTCAGATCCGGGTGCAGCTCGCCAACGCCTTGACCGGCATCGTCTACCAGCGACTGCTGCCGCGTGCCGCCGGCGGTCTGGTCGCGGCGTACGAGGTGCTCGTGGCCAACTCGGCGGTCCGCAACCTCATCAAGGAGGGCAAGACCAACCAGCTGCGCAACGTCGTGAGCACGCACCAGTCCGAGGGAATGCAGACCTTGGAGAGCGCACTCAGCGATCTGGTGGCCGACGGCACAATCGACTACGAGCAGGCCAGGCTGGTCTCCCTCTACCCGAAGGAGGTCGCCGCTCCCGGCCCTCTGGACCCGCCCGACCAGGTCGGAAGGTTCGGCCGACGTCGCTGAGCAGGCCTCAAGGGTGGCGGCACGGACTCCGATAGATCTTCGTGGAACCCGTCCTCCTGGCCCAGGACCTGATCGTCGACTTCGGCAGCGTGCGCGCGGTCGCGGGCTTTGACCTGTCGGTCGGCGCGAGCACCAGCGTCGCCCTGGTCGGCCGCAACGGCGCCGGTAAGTCGACCACGATGCGCGTCCTCGCCGGCGTGCTGCCACCGACCTCTGGACAGGTCCGGGTCGCGGGCGTCGACGCGGCGCACGACCCCTCTGGGGTACGCGCGCTCGTCGGCTACTGCCCCGATGTCGGCGGGCTCATCCCCCGCGCCACCGCGTGGGAGCACCTGCAGCTCGCGGCCCGGCTGCGCGGGATGCCCAGCGGTTGGCAGGCGCGCGCGACCGAGCTGCTGGAGCGCTTCGACCTGACCGCTGCAGCCGATCGCATCACCTCCGGCTTCTCCCACGGCATGGGGCGTCGGCTGTCCGTCGTCCTCGCGGTCTTCCACGAACCGCGGCTGCTGCTGCTCGACGAGCCCTTCGACGGCGTGGACCCGATCGGCGTCGAGGCCACGCTCGAGGTCGTCCGCGAGGCGCAGACGACCGGCGCCGCCGTCCTGGTGTCGACCCACCTGCTCCACCTCGCCGTCGAGGCGTGCCAGGAGGCGGTGGTGCTGCGCAACGGCGTCGTCGTCGCCGCCGCCCCGGCCGCTGAGCTCCGCGGCGACGGCGGCCGTGACCGCTACCGCGCTCTGATCGCATGAGCCCGACCCGTCAGCTGAGGGCTCTGCTGCGGCTGCGCTGGCAGATGATGCGCTCCCGCCGCACACAGGCGGTCCTGCTCCTGGCGCCGGTGCTCGTCGCGCTGCTGCTGGCCGCAGCCATCGCGAGCCCCGGCCGGATCGATCCCGACGCCCTCACCGCTGCGCTGAGCGCAGCCGCCCCGTCCTACCTCGGCTTCGGCCTGCTGGCGATCATCGCGCCGCTGACGGCCGGTGGTGGCAGCGAGGTGATGCCCGCGTCGCAGCTCGTCGCCTATCCGGTACGGCCGGCGACGCAGTTCCTCGGTTCGCTCGTGCTCGCCCCGCTCAACCTCGTGTGGGTGCTGCAGCTGGTAGTGCTCACCGCCGAGACGACCTACCTCACCCTGGGCGACGGCTCACCCGCTCGGGGCGCCGCGACGACAGCTGCTTACGTGGCCGCGTGTACGGCGGGGGGCCAGGCCCTCGCCTGGTTCGTCGTCGGGCTGCGCCAGTCCAAGCGCGGTCGGCTGCTGGTGCGCTGCACCGTCGCCGTCGCAGCCCTCGGGGCCATCACCGCCTTCCGCTTCGAGCAGGGCCAGCGGATCCTCGACCTCAGCCCGGCTCCCATGGTGGTCCGAGCGGTCGGCTCGTCGAGCCCCTCCGACGCGGCCTGGTGGCAGGTGACCGCGGCGCTCTGCGCCGTCGCGCTGGCCTCGCTCGTGTTGGGCCGACATGCCTGCGACTGGGCCCTGCGCCGCCCCCTGGACGCCACCCCCATCGGGGAAGACCGGGCCGTACGCCGGCGCGACCCAGCCTCCTCGCCGCTGCGAGCCCTGGTCGCCATGGACCGCGCCAGCGTCTGGCGCGCCGCCCCCCTGCGGCGCGGCGCGCTGGTCCTCGCGATCCTGCCGGGCATCGCCGCTGCGGGCGCTGCCGTGCCCTGGAAGTCCCTGGCCGCCCTCCCCGGTCTCGTCGCCGCCGGCGCGGGCCTGCTCTTCGGCATCAACGCCTTCTGCCTCGATGGGTCCGGGGCGGTGTGGCTGGCGTCGCTGCCACACCCGCCACGACTGCTGGCGCGGGCCAAGGTCATCGTCCTCGCCGAGACGATCACGGGCGCGGTGCTGCTGGCCGCCATCGCCGGCGCCGTGCGCGCCCCGGCTCCCCCGACAGCCGCCGAGCTCACCGCGGTCGTCGTCTCCGCCGTGACCTGCACCGCCGTCGTCATCGCTCTGTGCCTGCGTCTGTCGGTCCACCACCCGCACCGCGCTGACCTGCGGGCACCGCGCGACGCGGTCACCCCGCCGGGCGCGCTCGTCGCCGCGAGCGTGCGGCTCGCCGGGGCGACGGCGCTCATCGGCATGACCCTGGGAGCGTCCACCAGTGCAGGCGACTGGACCGTGCCGCTCGTCCTCGGGCTCCCGATCTGCGGCCTGTCAGCGCTGTCGATCCGCAAGAGCCTCAAGGCGTACGACGAACCGCACACCCGCGCGCGCATCGTGCACGTCGTCGCCGCGGGCTAACCGGCGAGCAGCGCTCTGAGCCGCTGGGCCAGCACGTCCCAGCGCCACTCGCGCTCCACCCACGCGCGACCCGCCTGGCCCATCCGTCGCGCCCGCTCGGGATCGGCCAGCAGGCCGGCCACCGCATCAGCCACCGCACCGACACTGGTCCCATCGACGACGTGGCCCGTCTCCCCCTCCAGGACGGCGTCTGGCGAGCCACCAGAACGTCCTGCCACCACAGGGATTCCGGTTGCCGAGGCCTCGAGGAAGACGATGCCCAGGCCCTCGACCTCCAGACCCCCGCGGCGGGTGCGGCACGGCATCGCAAAGACCTCGCCGGCGTCGTAGTGAGCCGGCAGCTCAGCCCACGGCACCGACCCGGTGAGGACCACGTGCTCACTCACCCCGGCCTCGCGCGCCAGCCGCTCCAGCTGCTGGCGGTAGGGACCGCCCCCGACGATGAGCAGCGCGGTGTCGGGCACCCGTCGTCGAATCTCCGGGAGGGCCCGGATGAGCACGTCGTGCCCCTTGCGCTCGACCAGCCGCGATACCGAGACGACGACGCGGCGTCCGGTCAGGCCGTGTCGCGCCCGGACCTGCTCGCCGCCCGCGCCGGGCCGGAACAGCTCGGTGTCGACCCCGGAGGGGAGCCGCTCGAGCCGAGGCAGGACCGGGGCGAGTCGCTGGCGGGTGTAGTCGCCCAGGTAGGTGACGACATCGGTGTCCCGACCGATCCTTGCGAGCAGCTGCCGAGCTCCGGGCAGCATCGCCCAACCGACCTCGTGACCGTGGGTCGAAGCCACGGAGCGCTGCAGGGCAAGGGGTTGTGCCAGCAACCCCAGTGGCGCTGCCGCCCCGAACCACACCCGGTCGCAGCCCTCGGCAGCGGCGATCTGCCGGGCCTGCCGAAGCACCGTCGGCGTCGGCAGCATGAGCGACCCATGCAGCCGGACCACGGGGAACCCCTGTGCCGCATCGAAGGCAGGCGCTCCCTGCCAGCTCGACGCGAACACGACCACCTCGTCCACCGGCTGCCGCGATGCCAGCGCGTGGACGAAGGCCTGGATACCGCCAGGTCGCGGCGGGAAGTCGTTGGTCACCACCAGCGTCCTCACCGGCGCAACCGGTCCCACTCGCGGGCCATGGCGATGCGCCGCACGACCGAGGGGTGGCTGGCGAAGATGGCGTGGAGCACCGGATCTGGTCGAAGGTCACCGAGGTTGGTGCGCGCCAGCCGCTGCTCGGTCGCGATGAACGTCTGCGGATCCTCCGTCAGCTCCAGCGAGTGCAGGTCGGCCCGCGCCTCCACCTGCCGGGACACGGCGTTCGTCACCGGGAGCAGCAGGAGCATCCCCGCCGCGCTGACGAACAGCAGCAGCGGAATGAGTCTTGGGTCGCCGACAGAGTCAGCTCCACAGCGGCGGCGCACCCGCGCACTCGACACCAGCAGGGCCAGGACGCAGACACCGGCGGCGGCACCTCCCGCCCCAAGCAGCGTGCCGACGAGCACGTCGTCCTCGTCCGCGTGCCCCAGCTCGTGGGCGACGACCAGCTCGACCTCACGCGGTGTCGCCGTACGCAGCAGCGTGTCGTAGACGACGATCCGGCGGGTCGAGCCGAAGCCGCTCACATAGGCGTTGAGCGAGGTCGTACGACGGGAGGCGTCGGCGACCAGGACGTCCTGCACGGGCACCCCGTCCCGGTCGGCGAGGGCGAGCAGCGCCGTGCGCTGCGAGCCGGCGGGCAGCGGCCGGAAGTCGTTAAAGACCGGCTCGATCAGGACCGGATAGGCGAACGAACCGGCGACGACCAGCGCCGCCGTAGTCCCCGCCGCCCAGGCCCACCAGGTGCGCGGCGCGATCCGCACGAGAAGCAGCGCCGCCAGGAGCACCAGCGCCGTCAGCGCGGAGGCGACCAGGACCTGGCGGCAGACGTCGAGCAGCCAGCCACCCCAGGTCTGCGTGGAGAGCCCGTAGCGGCGCAGCCCGCGTTCGATCATGGCGTCAAGCGGCAGGGTCACCAGACGCCCGAGTCCGACGAGCGCGAGCGTCCCGCACACGACCTGCGCGGGCCACCACCGGGGCGACACGCGCCGCACCAGGCGACCGCCGAGCGGCGTCAGGCCCAGCACGGCACTGACGGCGAGGCCTAGCACGAGTCCGGCGTACGACGGGGGGCGCACCTCCCGGTGGAACGCCTCCTCGCGCGCGAGCTCCCCGGGGGTGAAGTCGGTCCCGATCGCGCCGCGCAGATCAGCGCCTGGCAGCACCGACCACGGCACGAGCAGCGCCAACGCCGCCCCGAGTCCCACGAGCAGGAAAAGCAGGGTCCAGACGACCGGTCCGCGCCTCACGCGAGCCGCGTCCGCAGGTCGCGCTGCCACGCGGCGGTGAAGGAGCGCAGGTCGGTCGACAGGATCCGGCGCAGGGCCGGCTCGATCTGCTCGCCGGCCCCGACCGCGCGGTAGAAGCGCAGGACGGCAGAGCGACCGTGCTGCTCGACGAGCAGGCGCACGGCCAGCCAGGCCTGCTCGTAGACCGCCGCGAGCCGCGGGTTGTCCCCGGCGAAGTCGGCGTCGGACGGCAGCGCAGCGGGCAGCCGTCCCCGGCGTACCTCGTGCCGGAGCTCCTGCGCCGAGACCCGATAGGGCAGCGACAGACCGGTGTAGCCGACGTGGTCGGCGAAGCCCTCGACCAGCCACAGCGGCATGCCGGGGCCGGTGCTGGAGCGAGCGGCGAGGTGGGTGACCTCATGGGTCAGCACGACCCGGCGGCCGACCGACCCGAGCAGCGGGAACGTCGCCGGGTTGACGACGACGCGCTCGCCGACGCCGGGCGCCCGCGACGTGGCGTAGGCGGCGATCTGACTGGTCACGCCGCTCTCCCCCAGCAGGCTGCGCAGCTCACCCTGCGACGCGGGCACGAGCACCACGACGCGCCGCTGCCACTGCGGTCCCCACACCGAGGTGACCCGCGGGACCGCTTGCGCCGCCGCGGCAGCGACCGTCTGCACGGTGCGCCGGTCGCGCGGGTGCCCCAGCACGAGTGCGGGACCAGAGCGCACCGCCACGACCGGCCCGCCGTCCCAGATCTCGGCGCTGCCCGAGCCGGCCGCCGGTGCGTCCGCGGCCAGAAGCGCACGTCCCTGCCGTACGACGAACACCTGCGTGCGGGTGGCGGCAACGGGACGCGCGTCCCACCCGGCGAGGCGATAGCTCAGGACCACGTCCACCCTCGATCCGGCCGGGCCGGCCCGCACCGGACCCGAGCGGACCACCGTCAGGTCAGCCAGTGGCAGGGCCACGAGCGAGTCGAAGAGCTCGCCCTGCCGACCGCGCGCAGCCGGCGTCGTCGAGGCCAACCAGCCCGGGCGGTCCCTGCGCTGCAACGCCTCGACCCGCGCGGCAAGGGCCCTGTCGATCGCACTGGTGACCGACCCGTCAACGGAGTCCGTGCTCGGCGGCAGGGCCAGCGGCGCCACCCGCGCGAAGGACGCGAACTCACCCGTCGAGACCGGGGTCGCGGGACTCAGCCAGGGCGACCACGCGAGGACCTGCAGCGCCCCGAGGACGGCCGTGATGCGCAGCAGTCGAGCTCCCAGGCGCTGCACCCGCCGATCGTACGGCGGCGTGTCAGCCACTCCGGCGAGCTGGCCGAGTCGGCAGCCGCGTCAGCTGCCGGGCTGGCCTGGCGAGCGCAGGGAGGCCAACGCGGCGGTGGCCGCGCGCAGCGACGTCTGCACCCTGGCGCTGGCGGGGCGGCGGGCGACGTCGACCCGGCGCAGCAATGTCCGGGCCTGCTCCAGGGCGAGCCGCTGGTCCTGCACCAGCACGGCGTAGGCGTTGGCTGACTCGGTGGCGTCGCGGTACCACCCGGCGCCGGCGCGAGTGAGCCACACGCCCTGAGCCTCGTCGAGCGACGCGTAGGCCGGCCACGCCGACTGCCCGGCCACCCGGAACGCGTCGATCGCGTCCGATTCCGCCTCCGCGGCCTGGACCACCTCGTTCAGCGCGGCGCGCTGGATGTCATCGAGGCTGCTGGCAGCCCGCGCGGCAGCGGCCAGCTCGACGGCCCCGGCCCGATAGCCGCGCAGGGTGGCAGCCAGTCCGGCGAGCGCCGCGCGGGCCGCCGGCACCGCCACCCTGCTACGCCGGCGCGCCTGCGCGGCCACCCCCTGATCGGCCTGCGCCGCCGCTGCGTCGGCATCGTCGAGCGCCCGGGCTGCCGTCACGGGCGCCCCGGCCTGCGCGAGCGCCCTGGTTCGCGCCGCGTCGAAACCAACGATGGCAGCGTCGAGGCGCGCCAAGCCGGTGCTGACTCCCTGCGAGCGCTCGGTGCTCACCGGGCCGGCGCACCCGCTCACCATGCTCACCATGCTCAGCGCCGCAGCCAGCAGCACTGTCAGCAGCCGTGGGGCGCTGCTCAGCCGTCTGCCTTGTCCCGGGGCGAGATCCCGAGCAGTACGTCGGCCCATGCAGGCACGGTCGCACGCTCGCCGGCGGCCCGCTTGCGCGGCTGCTGCAGCTCCTCCGGCTCCTGGACCGGGGCCGGGGGCGGCGGGACCACGCGCAGGGCGGGCGGGCTCATCGTCCTCGGAGCGCTGGCCTTCTTGGCCGGCTTGGCGGCCACCCTCCTCGCGGGCACCGCCGTCTTCGCGGGCACCGCCGTCTTCGCGGGCACCGCCGTCTTCGCGGGCACCGCCGTCTTCGCGGACACCGCCTTCTTGGCCGGCTTCGCGACCACCGCCTTCTTGGCCGGTGTGGCGGCCACCGCCTTCTTGGGCTGACTGGCCTTCTTGGCCGGGCTGGCCTTCTTGGCCGGACTGGCCTTCTTGGCCGGCTTGGCAGCCACCGCCTTCTTCGCCGTCCGCGTCGTACGCCGGGCGCCGGCAGAACCCGAGGCCGCCCGGTGCGCCGCAGCTGCTACCGCCGCGACCGCGGCAGCGGCCCCGGTCGCAGGCACGTCACTGCGGTGCCCCAGTGCCGACGAGGCGGTATCGGAGGCCGTGAGGGCTCGGGTTCCCGCGTCGAACACCCAGCTGGCCGTCTTGGCGCGCGCACGCGCGACGTAGCTGACCTGCACGAGCCAGTGCCCCGACTCGAGCCGACGGGTGGACCACTGCACTGACTCGGTCTTGAGCGAGTCGGTCTCGGCGAGCGCGGCCTGCACCGCGTCGCCCAGCGGCAGCTGGCTGGGGCCGAGACGACCGCGGGTGAGGTAGCCCGCGCGGGCCTGGTCGATGATCCGCTCGCGCTCGGACAGCACCGGTCCGGCGAAGCGCTCGACCCGGGCGACCGGCACCCCCGCGGCATCGGCGATCTGCTGGGCCGACTCACCCGCGCGCATGCGCGCCTGGATCTCCTTGGGCGAGACCTCGACGGCGCGCGGGCCGCTCTCGCCCTCCCGGGGCAGCTCCCCCCGCAGCGCGGCGGACAGCTTGCCGTCGAGCTTGACCCGGAAGGCGCCGACGGGGGCTTTCTTGCTCGGCGCCAGCAGGACCGAGCGTCCGTCCTCGCTCAGGGCGACGACGTGCAGCTCACGCACCGGGATCCTCCGTTTCGCCCGCCGTGAATCGGCGGTGACGGTGAGTGTTCCGCGTCAGGTGCTCCCAGGACAAGCGGACCCCCGAACCCGGGCGATCAGGACACCGCGCGATGGCGCCGGCCGGGCACCTCCGGCAGGCCCAGGGGCACCAGCTGCAGGCGCGGGACGAGCCCGTTGTCGGCCAGCGCGTCGAGCGCGCGGGCCTCGGACTCGTCCATCTCCAGCGGACCGGGCTCGCAGCCCAGCAAGACGGTGACCACGCAGTCGGCACAGGCCAGGTCGCGCATCGCGCACCCGTCGCAGTCGATGAGCACAGCAGCCTCCTGAGGCGGGGAAGACCGGCGGTGCGCCGGCAGGAGGGACGCTAGGGACAGGGTCCGACAACGCGCGGTCGGTCAACCCGGTCGGGGCACCAGCTCCACCTGGTCCACGGCGTTGCACCAGCGGCAGGTGACGTGCTCGATGACGTCCTCGAGCAGCTCGCGCTCTTCGACCGCCTGCGTCCCGGCAAGGTCGGCGTGCACGTACTCCTTCGCCCGGGTCCGTCGTACGACGTCGAAGCGGGTCAGGTTGCCGCACAGCGAGCACCGCCACCGGTCGTCCGGGCCGGGCGAGGTCACGGGCGCGGACACGGGGTGAGCCTACGCAGAGATGCTCAGCGCAGGCAGACGTCGAGCACGCCGCGGTAGTCGCGGCCGAGCTGCGTGGTGAGCTCGGGGTCGTAGACGTTGCCGTCCGCACGGATCCGCACGCCCCCGACCGTGACGACGAGCGCGTCCAGCGCCGGCTTGTACGCCGGCTCAGCTGCCGTGGCGAGCTCGGCCAGTCGCACCTGTGCCTCGCGCAGCGCGACCTTGACGGCGGTGTCGACCTTCGGCCCGTCGCCGAGCCGGTCGACCTGCTCGCCGATCGCGACGATGTCGGGAGCAGCCACCCGACACGTCCCGTCGGTGAAGGCCTCCGGCGCCGGCAGCGGCACCGTCGCACGAGCCTGTCCGCCCGAGGATCCCGAGCACCCGGTCAGGGCGACCAGAGCCAGCACGACGGGCGGGAGCAGACGCATGAGTCCTCCGAGGAAGGTGGTGCGGACGCGCCACCGGGGCGGCCCCGACAGGGACCGCCCCGGTGGCGTCATGCCTTACGCGAACGGTACTGCGCGAGCGGTACTGCGGGCCTACTTGACCGTGAAGGTCGAGGGCAGGCCGCGCTGGACACCAGCTGCGTTACCGCGCTTGGGGAACACGCGGTAGTTCAGCGTCAGCTTGCTGCCGATCGGCGCCTTGAAGCTGCGCACGACGGTGGCGGTGCCAGCGGCGTTGAGAGCCGACGTGCCGAAGCCCGTCAGCGAGCCGTCAGCGTTGACGCGGTAGAGCTGCACGAAGCCACCCGGGATGGCCGGGGTGATGTTCTTGATCTGCGTCGAGACCGTGCCGCCCGAGCTGGTGAAGACCTGCTCGAACGAGACCTGGTTCTGACCGATCCGCGGGTCGCTGCCCGTGTGCGGGCCGGCGATGTACGGGAACGACGCCGTGTTCTTGAGGTCGTTGTCCGCGACACCGTCGCCGAGGCCCTTGACCGCCGCCGGCGAACCGGGGACGAGCACGCCCTCGAGCACCTGCAGGGCGATGTCGATCACGTCGTCGTTGAGGCGACGGCCGTTCGGGAAGCCCGCAACGTCACCACCGATGACACCGAGCCGGCTGTAGGACTTCGCCGTCTCGGGGGTCGGGGGCACGTTCATGTTCAGTCGCAGGTACTCCGCGGGAGCCGGGTTGGGGCTGACCGCGTTGAGCGCGAGCGAGTTGAGGTCGACCGCGGGCGAGCCCTTGGTCAGGCTGCCGGTCCCGGGCTGGGTGCCCTCGCCGTTGGCCTTGGAGATGCCGGTGAGGAACGCCGCGACGAGGTCGGGGCGGTTCTCGTAACCCGCGGTCTTGTTCGGGTTCGGGACCATGTAGAGACCCTCGACGAGCTGGGGGATCTCGGGGTTCTGGACCTTCTTCAGGAACTGCGCGTCCTTGTCCGGCGTGGACCGGTTGAAGTAGTCCTTGAGGTTGGCCGGGACGACCGCCTCGTTGACGAGCGGGTTGCCCAGACGCGAGATCTGCACGAGCGGACCGCTGCCCGCGAGCGCGTCACTGCTGGCCGTGGCACTGGTCGACGGCGCGCCGTTGGTGTCCTTGAAGACGCGGGTCTGGAAGCGGCTGGTCGTGGACCAGACACCGATGACCGGGTTCTTGCTCGCGTCGCCAGCGGCGGCCAGGAGGTTCTTCGGCAGCTTCAGCGCGACGCTGTTGACGTTGTAGCCCGACAGGGTGTCGTAGCCGGTCGCCTTGAGGTCACTGCCGTAGAGCAGGTCGAAGACCCGCAGGTCGAGCGCGAACGGGTCGTCCGCCTGTCCGACGTACGACGAACCGCCACCGGGCACGGCCGTGATGGCCTTGGCCCGCAGCGCGGTGTAGTCGGGGATGGTCGCCGTGCCGACGTTGGACGGGGCGACCTTGCCGTCGTTGATGAGGATGGTCGACGTCGGGGTCGACGTGCCGTTCTCGACGAGGGCCGTCAGGTCATAGGTCTGCCGGAACAGCAGGTTGGGGTCGTCGAGCTCGGTGACCGGACCGTCGGCGTAGAGGAACGTGCCGTCCGCGGAGCCGTCAGCGGAGCGCTTGGCGGCACCGCGGAGGTCGACGTCGTTGAACGTCCAGCGGTAGGTGATGTCGGGCTTGGCGTCACCGTCGTTGTCGACGTTGACGTCGTAGGCCGCGTCGGTCGCCCACGGGAAGAAGTTGGGGCCACCCGCCGGCTCCGAGAACGGCGCCCAGTTGGCGATCAGGGTGACGGTGTTGGCGTCGTCAGGACTGACGAACGCATAGGTGTCGGTGTTGTCGACAGCCGGGTCGGTGCTGATGTACGGCGCCTCGCGGTGACTGGACGCCGAGCTGGTGCCCGGGCCGAGCAGCGCGGCGCCGCCGGCGACGGTGGCCGCAGCGGTGAGGACGACCATCGCGCGCTTGCGCACGGACGGTCGGGGGGACAACGACATGAGTCTCCTACGGTGGTGTGGCCTGCGTACGGGTCAGACGAACAGCGCACACATCTCTGTGGCGGACGAGCACCTCAGAACGGTGGCACTCCCGCGCAGCTCGCGCCACACGAGAATCGTCTCCTGGTGTTCGCCCACCGGCCCCCGTCGGATGGGTCGCCGGGCAAACCCGGACGAAACACGGCGGGGGCGGTCTCCAGGGATCCAGCGGGCCCCCGAGAGCGAATACTGGAGACACCGACGGACCGTCCATCGAAAGGCAGCGCATGAGGCGAGGCGCCCGCACGGCCGCCCTGGGCGCTGCCGTGGTCGGGCTCGCGGCGGCCCTGTTCGTCGTGGGCGCGGCAGCAGGGGCGCCCCGCAGTCCGCAGGTCGAGCCGTCCGCACCTGCAGTCTCCGCGGCGGCCACTGACCCCTTGACCGCCGCCATCAACGACCTGCAGGGGCAGCTGCGCGAGTCGCCCCGCAACTTCCGCGCCTGGTCGGACCTCGGCCTCGCGTATGTGAGCCAATCGCGGATCACTGCCGACCCGTCCTTCTACGGCAAGGCCGAGGGCGCCTTCGCGAAGTCCTTGGCACTGCGTCCGGCAGACAATGACGCTGCGATCACCGGTCAAGCCACGCTCGCGGCTGCTCGGCACGACTTCGCCGAAGCCCTCACCCTGGTCAACGCCGCCCTGCGGATCAACGACTTCAGCGCGACGGCGTACGGCGTCAAGGCAGATGCACTCACCGAGCTCGGCCGTTACGACCAGGCGGCGGCAGCGGTCCAACGCATGCTCGATCTGCAGCCGGGCACCCCGTCCTTCGCCCGGGCCAGCTACCAGCGCGAGCTGCGTGGCGACGTAGCGGGCGCGCGTGAGGCGCTGGAGCGCGCTGCCGCCGCGACCCGCAACCCGGGAGACCAGGCGTTCGCGCAGTTCTACCTGGGCGAACTGGCCTGGAACGCTGGCGAGCTCGCTGGCGCCCGGGCCGCCTACGAGCAGGCGCTGGCGCAGGACCCTGGAAACGTGCAGGCACTGGCCGGTCAGGCCAAGGCGCTAGCTGTCTCGGATCCGACCGCCGCGCTCGCCCTCTACCGCGAGGTGGTGCAGGCACAGCCCCAACCGGGCTATCTCATCGAACTCGGCGAGCTCCTGGAGGCAACGGGCCAGCCGGCAGCTGCCCAGGAGCAGTACGACGTCGTGCGGGCCACCCAGCAGCTTTTCGCCGCGTCGGGGGCAAACGTCGACCTCGAGCTCGCGCTCTTCGAGGCTGACCACGGCAGCGCCGCCACCGCACTGAAGTACGCCACCGCAGCCTTCCGCGACCGCCCCGACGCGATCCTGGTTCAGGACGCCTACGCCTGGGCCCTGCACAAGTCCGGTCGCTCGGCGCAAGCTCTGCCCATTGCGCGTAAGGCGCAGCGACTCGGTACCCGGCTGCCCTATCTGCGCTTCCACCTGGGCGCGATAGAGGCGGCCGTCGGTGAGCGCGCAGCCGCGAAACGGTCCTTGAGCGGCGCACTCGACCTGAACCCCTCGTTCAGCCCGTTGCAAGCGCCGGCGGCGCGGAAGCTGTTGAAGTCTCTCGGGTGAGGCGACTGCTTGCAGTACTCGTCGTGGGCACGGCACTCGCCCTTCTGCCAGCCGCGCCTGCCCTCGCGCACCCTCTCGGCAACTTCACGGTGAATACGGCTGATCAGGTCACCGTTGTCGCCGAGGGCGTCGAGGTCCTGCACGTCATCGACCTGGCCGAGATTCCCACGGTGCAGGCGCGCGGCGACATCCGTGCTGCCGGAGGCCTGGACGGGTTCGCCGCGCGTGAGTGCGCGCGGATCGCCCCAGAGCTGTCCTTGACCGTCGACGGCTCGCCGGCCGATCTGGCGCTGCGGGCGACTCGCGGCGAGTCCCGGCCGGGCTCTGGCGGGCTCACGACGACGCGGCTCGAGTGTCAACTGGCGGCCAGCACCTCGCCGCGCTCCTCCCTCGCCTTCGACGCCGGGCAGGGTGACGGCCGCGTGGGCTGGAAGGAAGTCACTCTCGCCAGCCGCTGCGGCCGGTTGGGTAACGCCGACGTCCCGGCGGTGTCGACATCCGCGCTCCTCACGGCGTACCCAGAGGACCTCCTCTCGTCGCCACTGGATGTCCGGTCCGGTCGCGCGTCGTACTCACCAGGGCCCTGCTCGTCAGCGGGCGCATCCGGCAAGGACCCGATCGCCGAGGCGTTGCCACGCGGCGTGGGCGGAGTGACCGCCTTCTTCACCGACTTCCTCGGCCGAGATGACCTGACCGTCGGGTTCGCCGTCATGTCGATCCTTGCGTCGCTGGCCTTCGGCATCGTGCACGCGCTGGCTCCCGGACACGGCAAGACCGTCATGGCGGCCTACCTCATCGGCCAGCGAGGCACGAGGCGGCAGGCCCTGCAACTGGGTGCGATCGTGACCTTCACCCACACGGCGTCAGTGCTCCTGCTGGGGGCATTGCTCACGCTCGGCACGCTGGCCGCGCCGGAGCGCGTCGTACCGCTGACCGAGATCGTGTCCGGCATCCTGCTCGCCAGCCTGGGCATCTACCTGCTGGTCTTGGCTCTTCGTCGTGTCCGCAGTACACCAGCGCACACGCACGACCACCCCCACGACCACACGCACGACCACACGCACGACCACACGCACGACCATCCTCATCCCCACGACCACGATCCCGAGCCCGCTCCCGAGCGGCTCGTGCACAGCCACGGCGGCAAGGCCCATTCACACGCGCCCCTACCGGATGGACCGCTGGGCTGGCGGACCCTGGCCGGCATGGGTGTTGCTGGCGGCCTGGTACCCAGCCCCTCGGCCCTCGTCGTCCTTCTCGGAGCGACGGCCCTCGGCCGCGCGTGGTTCGGCGTCCTGCTCGTACTGATCTACGGGCTCGGCATGGCCGTCACGCTGACCGCCGCCGGTCTGCTGTTGCTCCGAACACAAGCCGTCATCGACCGGCGGGGCTGGGCGCTTGGCCGTACCCGCAACCTCGGGCGGCTCTTGCCGGTCCTCACTGCTGCCGTGGTCGTCCTCGTCGGCATCGGTCTGGTGGCGCGCGGCATCGTGACCGGCCGCGACCTGCTCTGAGCCAACTAGTCCGAATGAACCACTCTCCCTAGCCGGACGAACGAGACCCGTACGCGCTGTGCTCGAGTGCCCGTTGACCCTGGCAACTCTCACGCCATCGACCTCGGTCCCTCCCGCGGCAGTGTCCGCTTGCCCGATCGAGGAGAACCATGAACCGTTCCAGAACCCGCAGAGCAGGCGCGGCCCTGACCGCCGCCGGTCTCGCAGTCACGGGCAGCGCCCTCGCGCTCGCTCCCGGCACCGGCACGGCGTCGAGTCACCGCGAGGCGCCGCTCATCGCCGGCAACCCGCTGTCGGACAACACCGACACCTACGCCTTCGTCAGCCCGGACAGCCCGGAGACGACCACCTTGATCGCCAACTGGATTCCGTTCCAGGACGCGGCTGGCGGCCCCAACTTCTACCCGTTCGGCGCTGAGGGCTACCGCTACAACATCAAGATCGACAACAACGGTGACGCCAAGCCGGACCTGACCTACCGGTGGACCTTCACCAACGACGACAAGCGCGCCGGAACCACGTTCCTCTACAACAACGGGGCGGTGAACTCCTTCGACGACCCGACGCTGCTGTTCAAGCAGACCTACAAGCTCGAGGTCCTCGACGCGGCCGGCACGGCCACCACGCTCGTGGAGAGCGGCAAGACGGCCCCCTCCAACGTCGGCATGGCCTCCATGCCCAACTACGCCGCGCTGCGCGACGAGGCCATCGTGGACACCACCGACGGCGGCAAGAGCTTCGCCGGCCAGGCGGATGACTCGTTCTTCCTCGACCTGCGCGTGTTCGACCTGCTCTACGGCACCAACCTCAAGGAGGCCGGCAGCGACACTCTGACGGGTTACAACGTCAACTCCATCGCGCTGCAGGTGCCGACCGCCAACCTCCTCAAGGGTGGCGACAACAGCGGCATCATCGGTGTCTGGAGCACCACCGATCAGCAGACGCTGCAGCTGTCCGCCGGCAAGGCCACGCCCACCGGCGACTTCGTGCAGGTCTCCCGACTGGGCTCACCGCTCGTCAACGAGGTCGTCATCCCGGTGTCGCTCAAGGACGCGTTCAACTCCTTGAACCCCGACCAGGACGCCACCGTCATGGAGGCTGTCGCGCGAGTCAAGGACCCAGAGGTGCCCAAGCTGATCGCGAGCATCTACGGCATCGAAGCGCCCGCAGCACCCCGCGACGACCTCGTCGCCGCGTTCCTCACCGGGATCAAGGGCCTGAACCAGCCCCCGAAGGTCACGCCGTCTGAGCAGCTGCGGCTCAACACCAAGATCCCGCCGAGCAGCAGCCCCAACCGCTTGGGTGTGCTGGCCAAGGACAACGCCGGCTTCCCCAACGGCCGTCGCCTCACCGACGACGTCGTCGACATCGAGTTGCAGGCGCTCGAGGGCGCTATCACCAAGGGCATCATCAAGCCGCTCGCTGCCGGTGACGCCGTGAACGAGAACGACCTCGAGTTCGGCTCGACCTTCCCCTACGTCGCGCTGCCGCACTCCGGATCCAGCACGCAGGCTCGGGGCACGAGCAGCGGCTCCTCGGCCAGCTCGAGCACTGGGGCGGGCAGCTCTGCACCCCGCGGATCGGTCTCGAGCGGTTTTGGTGGATCGAGCAGCTCGCTGCCCGTGACGCCGATCGCCGTGGGGCTGCTCGGACTGGCGCTCGCCGGCGCCGGCCTGGTCCTTCGGGCTCGCCACGCCCGCTAGATGACCCACACCACCGCACCGGGAACGGCCGCTTCGGCGGCCGGTCCCGGTGCGGTGCGTCAGTGGTGGGCTCCGGCCGCACAGGCCGTGGCCATCACCGTCGTCCTGGTGGTCAGCCTTGTACAGGTGTCAGCCGCTCGGGCGGACATCGCCGCTGACAACGGCCGCGGCCCGCTCGTCGACGCCCGTCCCGTCCCGCGCCAGGTCGCCGCCCCGGTGACCCTCGGCATCCCCACCCTGAAGATCACCGACCGGCTGCTGGGCTTGCGCAAGCAACGCGACGGAACCCTCGGCGTACCCGCCGACCCCCAGCGGGCCGGCTGGTACAGCCAGGGCCCCGCCCCGGGGGACCCCGGCCCGGCCGTGATCGTCGGGCACGTGGACAGCTATCGCGGCCCCGGCATCTTTAACCGCATCCGGACGCTGAAGAAGAACGACCCGATCCGGATCCGCCGTGCCGACGGAAGCCTCGCCACGTTCCGGGTGACCTTCGTGCGCACCTACGCCAAGCGCAACTTCCCCACCGAGCTGGTCTACGTCGGCGACGGGCGCCCGAGCCTGCGCCTGATCACCTGCGGTGGTGAGTTCGACCGGCGCTCCAAGCGCTACCTCAGCAACACGATCGTCTTCGCCTCGCTGGAGCGCCCGCCCCTCAAGAAACCGGCGGCCAGGAAGCCCCAGACCAAGAAGCCAGCCACCAGCAAGCCAGCGACGAAGACGCCGACGGCCAGCCGCACGACGTAGATCGGCGCGGCGCGGTATCGCTGTCGTACGCCGCCCCTACCGTCCGGCCCATGGCCGGCCCGCTCGCGATCCCGCACCAGGCCACCTTCGACGAGCTGGGGCGGCCACTGCGCGAGGTGACGTTCGTCGTTGTCGACCTCGAGACGACCGGGGGTTCACACCTGGCCTGCGACATCACCGAGATCGGCGCGGTCAAGGTGCGTGGCGGCGAGGTCCTCGGGGAGTTTCAGACCCTGGTCAACCCGCGCAGCGCGATCCCGCCGTTCATCGCCGTGCTCACCGGCATCACCGACGCGATGGTGGCCAGCGCGCCCCGCCTCGACCAGGCGCTCCCGGCCTTCCTCGCGTTCAGCGAGGGAGCCGTGCTGGTCGCCCACAACGCGCCGTTCGACCTCGGTTTCCTGCGCAGCGGGTGCGAGCGGTTGGGGCTGGCCTGGCCGGCGTACGAGCACCTCGACACGGCCAAGCTGGCCCGCCGGGTGCTGACCCGCGACGAGGCGCCCGACTGCAAGCTCTCCAGTCTCGCCCGGGTATTCCGGGCCCAGGTGACCCCGTGCCACCGGGCGCTCGCCGACGCGCAGGCCACGACCGACGTCCTGCACGGGCTCATCGGGCGGCTCGGCAACCTCGGGGTGCACAGCCTCGAGGAGCTCAGCACCTTCTCGGCGCAGGTGACGCCGGCCCAGCGGCGCAAGCGACATCTCGCCGACGCGCTGCCGACCGACCCCGGTGTCTACCTCTTCCGCGACGCCCAAGGCCGCGTGCTCTACGTCGGCAAGAGCGTCAACCTGCGCACCCGGGTGCGCAGCTACTTCACGGCCAGCGAGATGCGCACCCGGATGGCCGAGATGGTGGGGCTCGCCGACCGCGTTGACCCGGTCGTGTGCAGCACAGCCCTGGAGGCCGAGGTGCGCGAGCTGCGCCTCATCGCCGAGCACCGGCCGCGCTACAACCGGCGCAGCCGCTTCCCCGAGCGCGCCGTCTGGGTCAAGCTCACCGTCGAGGCCTATCCGCGCCTGTCCACCGTGCGCAAGGTCCTCGACGACGGCGCGACCTACCTCGGACCGTTCGGCACCGCCCGGTCCGCCGAGCTCGCCGTCGCGGCGTTGCACGAGGCGCTGCCGCTGCGCCAGTGCACCAAGCGGCTCAGCGTCCGGACGCTGAGTCCGGCCTGCGTCCTCGCCCAGATGCGCCGGTGCGGCGCGCCGTGCCAGCACGAGGAAAGCCAGGACGACTACGCCGTCCACGCCGAGGCGTTCCGCCAGGCCGTGGCCGGTGACCCGAGCGCCGTCGTGCGCACCCTGACTACCCGCATCGAGGGGCTCGCCCGCGACGAGCGGTTCGAGGACGCCGCCGCGCAGCGCGACCGGCTCGCCAGCCTCCTGCGCACCCTCGTCCGGCTGCAGCGACTGTCCGCTCTCACCGGCGTCCCGGAGCTCGTCGCCGCTCGACCCACCCGCGAGCGCGGTTGGGAGATCAGCGTCATCCGCCGCGGCCGGCTCGTCGCCGCCGGCGTCGTCCCACGCGGCGCGCACCCCGCGCCCTACGTCGACGCGCTGGTAGCCACCGCGGAGACGGTCACCCCCGGTCCCGGCCCGCTCCCCGCGGCGACGGCCGAGGAGGTGCAGTGCGTCCTGCGCTGGCTCGAGGCGGACGACACCCGGCTCGTGCGGATCGCCGGCACCTGGGCCTCCCCCGCCCACGGGGCCGGCGCGCACGCGCGCTGGCTGCGCGACGTCGACGAGGGTCGCGGCGCCGTACGCCCGTTCGACGACCGACGCGGGCTGCGCCCCGTGGCGCGGCCGGCGCGGGCGAGCGCCTGAGCGGCCCTACGCTGACCCGGTGATCACCGCGATCGTCAACATCAACGCCGCCGTCGACCGGATCCCCGAGGTCGCGCAGTCCATCGCCGACCTCGACGGGGTGAGCGAGGTCTACTCCGTCGCGGGTGACGTCGACCTGGTCGCCATGGTGCGCGTACGCCGGCACGAGGACCTGCACGAGGTCATCGCCGGCCGCCTCAACAAGGTC
>JANPHZ010000157.1:0-9960 GCA_031424715.1 Frankiaceae bacterium | reverse complement strand
GCGGCGAAGAGCACGACGACGGCGATGCCGCTGGCGACCTGCTGGTCCTTGGGGACGGAGATGCCGGCGATCACGGCGAGCGGCAGCGGGATGAGCAGGCCGGCCGTCGGCTTGTTGAGGACCATCGCGGTCCAGCCGGCGGCCATGCCGACCGCAGCGAGCAGCCAGCCGACGATCGCATGCCAGCCGGTCGTGAACTCGACCGGCGGCCGCAGGATGTCGCCGTCCTTGGCCGCCTGGCTGACCAGGTCACCGACGTTGCCGAGCGAGTCGATGCCGTCCGGGAGCATGGCGAGCAGACCGATCAGGCCCACGCCGGCGAGCAGCGCGAGGTTGGCCAGCGCTGCGCCCTTGATCCGGCGGGCGAGGAAAGCGAGCCCCACTCCGGCGACGGCGGTGATCCCGGTGATGAAGCGGGCCTCGACGCCGAGGAACACGCCGCCGACCATGACGGACGCGGCGAGGGTGCTCAGGGCGACGCCGAGGGAGGCGCGACCCGGCGGGACGGCGATGCCGCCCTCGGGCTGCATGTCCCCGTCGAGCTCTTCGACCTGCTCCGGGTCGAGCACGGCGTCGGGGTCGACGACCTCCGGGTCGGGCTGAACCTCGGTGACGGGCGGTTCCAGCAGTGACGTCATCGCTAGATCCCTGCTCCCACGGTGGTCTTGAGGTCAGCGGCGAGGTCGGTGCCCGGACGCACGGCGCTGACCTGGCAGCCCAGGGCGGTCGCGGTCGCGAGGATCTCCTCGCTGCCCTCGCTCCACAGCAGCGCGACGACGAGCACGCTCGCGCCGGTGCGCACGATGAGGCGCAGCCGGGCCGCCTCGGCCGGGCCGAGCCGCGGCGTGATGACGACGACGTGCGCGTCGCGCGGCGGGTTGGCCGCGAGCCGGGACAGCGTCGTCACGAGCGGGGTGCGGTGCATGTCGACCCGCGCGTAGGTGTCCATCAGCTGCAGCTGCGAGGCGATGCCGCGCAGAGGGGACGTCAGCGGTCCCTCGTTGCCCTCGAGCTTGATGGTGTAGCCGTTCTGCAGGTGGAACGTCGCGAGCGAGGCCGCCGTACGGACCCCGGCCTCGAAGCTCTCCGACAGGCCCTCGCCGTCACGGCTGTGCCCACCGCGGTCGGTGTCGAGCAGGATGACGACCTTGTCGGTCACGCCCTGCTCGGCCTCGCGGACCATCAGCCGGCCGGTGCGCGCCGAGGCGCGCCACACGATGCGCCGCAGGTCGTCGCCGCGGGCGTACTCACGCATACCGAAGAACTCCATGCCCGACGGCCACGGCTTGCTCACCGGCGGCCGGTTCGGCGGCTCCTCGAACTGGCGGGTCAGCGCCTGGTCCTCGAGGTTCTCGAGATCGGGGTGCACGAGCAGCTCGAACTCGGGGGCCACGACCGTACGCCGGGTGGCGAGGCCGAGCGGGTCACTGGAGACCGCGACGAGCGGCCCGACCTGGTAGACCCCGCGGCGCTGGCAGCGCAGCGTGTAGTCGTGCTGGATGACCTGGCCGCTGCTGATGCTCGCGACCGGCACCCGCACCGTCTGGCCGAGGCGCTGCGGCAGCTTCTCCTCGAGCACGAGCGTCGAGGCGCGCCGGTTGGCCTTGAGCTGCAGGGTGACGGACAGCCGCTGGCCCTCCGTCGTACGGGGGAACAGGCCCTCGCGGGTCGCCTCAAGCTTGAGCCGGCGCGGCGCCAGCGCGGTCGCGGCGAAGACCGCGAGCGCCAGGCCGTAGGCGAACAGGTACATCGCCGTCCCCGCCACGATGCGAGCGCTGATCCAGACCAGGATGGCAGCCACCACGGCGGCGCCGCCGGCCCGGGTCAGGCCCAGCTTGGCGAGCCGCTCACGGAAGCGGTTGCCGAACGCCCCGGTCTCGAGGTCGTCGCGGAACGTGTCCACGCGACCGCCGACCTTGCGCGCCAGCTTGTTCAGCGCGGAGGGCGTCGCGTCGTCCACGCCGCTGTAGTTACGCGGGACCGGCGGGGCGGCGGAGTCTGTCGTCTTGCGGCGACCGGGCAGTCGGGCCATCAGGCTCAGCTGCGCACGGACAGCGGCGGCTTCACCGACGCCACGACCCGGTCGAGCGCGTCCCGGACCGACTCGCCACGCAGGACGGCCTCGGGCTTGAGGACGATGCGGTGGGCGAGCACGGCGGTGGCGATCGAGCGGACGTCGTCGGGGTAGACCTCGAGCCGGCCGTCGCTGGCAGCGAGCACGCGGGAGGCCTTCAGCATCGCGATCGACGCGCGCGGGCTGGCGCCGACGGAGATCGCCGGGTCGCTGCGGGTGCCCTGGATGAGGTCGACGATGTAGAAGCCGACCTCCTTGGAGGTCTGCACGTTGGTGGCGGCGTACTTGATGAACTGCGAGACGCCATCGGTGTCGATGACCGGCGTGAGGTCCTCGATCGGCAGGTTGTTGCCGTTCTCGAACATCACCTCGAGCTCGGAGTCGCGCGAGAGGTAGCCCATCGAGAGCTTGAACAGGAAGCGGTCGACCTGCGCCTCGGGGAGCGGGAAGGTGCCGCCCTGCTCGATCGGGTTCTGCGTCGCGAGCACGATGAAGGGGCGCGGCAGGTCGTAGGTCTTGCCGTCTGCGGTGACCCGGCGCTCGGCCATGGCCTCGAGCAGCGCGGACTGGGTCTTCGGGGAGGCCCGGTTGATCTCGTCGACGAGCAGGACGCTGCTGAAGATGGGGCCGGGCTTGAACTCGAACTCGCCCTTGCGCTGGTCGAGGATCGACGAGCCCGTGATGTCACCGGGGAGCAGGTCGGGGGTGCACTGCACGCGGGCGTTGCTGGCGTTCATCGACACCGACAGCGCGCGGGCGAGCATCGACTTGCCGGTGCCGGGCAGGTCCTCGAACAGGACGTGGCCCTCGCACATGATCGCGGCGAGGGAGAGGCGGACGACCTCTTCCTTGCCCAGGATCACCTTGCAGACGTTGTTGGTGATCTCATCGAACACGCGAGCGAACTCGTTGATCGTGATCTTGGCGCCACCGGAGGACTTGACGGCCGGAGCGGCGGTCGTGCGACGAGTGGCCCTGCCTCGCTGGGAAGGGGGTGCGGTCGCGGCGGTGGTCGCCATCGGGTTCGTCCTCTCGTGACGGCTTGCGCGGCGGCAGGAGCGCCTGTCGACCGCAGGTGTGGGTGAAAGGTGGTGCGGTTTGCCGTCGCGGGTGCCGGGCACCGGTGCAACGGGTAAGACGGGTCGGGACTACGTGAGGTTCCGCACACCGGAACCGCACCACCACGGATACTGCACCATCGGCCCCCACCCGTCGTGCGGGCGGTGGCTCCGGTGCTGGTCGGGCTGGTCCGTGCTGGCGCTGCGTGGTGTGGTGGACATGCTGTGGGTCGTGCGTGCTGGCTCGGTTCGACGTCGCCAGGCGATCCCCTGCCCGGCATCGCCCGAAAAGTCCGAGCCGGTCAGCGACGTAAAGCGGCACGCTAGCCGCGCCGGGGCACGTCTTGCGTTTCCGCGCCGTTAACTCTGCAGCGCTGCCCCGAGGCGTTCCCCACACGCCCGAAATGAGCTGGTGTGAGCAGGAACCACCGGGGACCTGTCGAAGTTGAGACAGGACGAGCGGTCGTGCAGACCGCCCGTGCCACCTCCGCCGGAACAGCATGAGGACTCCCATGAAGCCGTTCACTCGCGCCGCCGTCGCCTCCACCCTCACGCTGGGCGTGGTCGCCGCCCTGCTGGGGCCTGCTTCGCCGTCCTCCGCCTTCACCGGAGAGGGCATCAAGATCAAGCTCGGGCAGACGCTCAAGCTCGAGCGCGACCCCATCCCGGGCAACTCGACGACGTTCCAGGCCAACTACCAGGTCTCGAGCTCCAGCGCTCTGCCGTCGGACTGCGCCGCTGAGCCGGTCGGCTGCGAGATCGTGCCGATCGAGCTCGACATCCCGCAGGAGGACCCGGACGAGATCGAGGCGCAGGGCTACATCCTGACCGTCGTCGTCGACTGGGACCCGGGCCAGCGCGTCGACAACGTCTTCCAGGTCGGCACGGTCTACGCCAACGACCTGGAGAGCTTCCTGTTCCAGGACCCGCTCGCGGTCGACTCGGCCGGTAACGCGACCTTCACGGCGCGCAGTAACACCACCCAGCCCGCCTCGCTCGTGGCCGTCAGCCCGACCAGCAAGAAGTTCCAGCTCGCGGTCGCCAACTTCTCCGGCGTCAACAACGGCTACACCCTCGAGGTGAGCCTGACGAGCGCCGCGCAGCTCGAATTCGACCCCACGAAGTTCGCGCCCGGCGACAAGACCATCGACTACGTGCAGCCGACCTTCAACCCGCCCAGCAGCACGCCGCAGCAGAACGGCTTCGGGGGCGCCAGCGGGCCGGCCTTCTTCCCGCCGTCGGGTCCGGCTGGCGCGCCGGCGGTTGCCCCTGCGGGCTTCGTCGTACCCAACATCGCCGGCGGCAAGGCCGACCCCATGCTGGTCGCCATCGGTGACGTCGACGTGCGCTCCGGGCTCGGGCTGCGCGCGGTGAAGGTCGAGAGCAAGATCAGCGGCATGTCGACCGACCGCAGCGGCGGCATGGCCGTGGCGCTGGGGCTGCTCGCACTGCCGCTGCTCATCGGCGCTGGTCTGGTGTTCCTGTTCCTGCGCAAGCGGAGCTCGGGCCGCGGTCCGGTCCCCGCAGCTGCCTGACCCGTCCCGCGCTCATCCGTTACTCCCTGACCCTGTTGTAGGAGAACCCTCGTGGCTAAGAGCAACAACGCCGACCAGCTCCGCCGGTTCGGGCCGCTGACCAGCCTGGTCATCGCGGCAGTGCTCGCGTTCGTCGTGCTGCCCAGCACCCTGACGCTGCCCAACCCGAGCCCCACCTCGCAGGAGGAGATCGCGCCGGTCCCGCCGACGCAGAGCAAGGTCAACCCGCCGGTCAGCAACTTCACGTCGCTGTCCGCGGGCACGACCGGCAACGGGCTCGGCACGGCCGGTTCTGGCGGCGGCACGGCGCCGGGCACCATTCCCGCACCGCCCAGCCTGCCGCCGGGTCTGGGCAACCTGCCGCCCTCGACCTACCAGTGCGTCGCGGGCCGGCAGACCGAGGACCCGCTCTCGCCGACCTGCGTGCCCTTCTACCAGGGCGACAACGGCGGAGCGACTTACCAGGGCGTCTCGGCCAAGGAAGTGCGGATCATCCTGTACTACGAGCCCTACGGCTCGATCAACACCTCGCAGGGCACCTCGACCCCGCCGTACAACACGATCATCGACACCGACCTGCCGCCCAAGCCCAACGAGCACCCGTCGGTCTCGACCGCCCGCGGGTGGTCGAAGTACTTCGGCACCCGCTACGCCGCCTACAACCGGCACGTGCGGATCTACGTGCAGTTCGGGTCCTACGACTCCCAGTCGCAGACCTCGGCCGGGACGCAGACCCAGGACGCCGCGCTGGCCTACGCGAAGATCAAGCCCTTCGCCGTGATCAACTACGCCCAGTTCGGCAACGGCACGTTCTACAACAACTACATGGCCGAGCACGGGGTGCTCAACTTCGGCTCGATCGCCGTACGGCCGGCGAAGTTCTACTCGTCGTCGCCGGGGCGGCAGTGGGGTTACGGCCCGCCGATCGAGTACCGCGCGGCGCAGTACGCCAACTTCGTCTGCACCAGCCTCAACGGCAAGACGGCCAAGGACGTCGGCGCAGGCAGCACGGGCATCGCCAACGGGACGCCCCGCAAGTACGGCTTCCTCTACACGACCGACCCGGCCTTCGAGGAGATCACCGAGCAGGCCAAGATCTCCCGCGATCTGGTCAAGCGGCAGTGCGGCATCACGCCGGCGCTCGAGCAGTCGTACGCCAAGAACTCCTTCAGCGTCGACAACGGCACGACCCCTCGGTCGGCGACCAACGTGGCCCTGGCGATGCAGCAGGCGGGCATCACCACCGTTCTCTGGCCAGCGGGCTACGAGGTCAAGATCAGCTCGGCCTTCAAGAACTTGAACTACTTCCCGGAGATCATCCTCGGCGACGACGACCAGCAGGCCTCGACGCAGGGAGGCGGCTTCCAGGACCCGGCCGCGTGGGACCACGCGTGGATCGTGAGCAGCCAGACCTACGACCCGCCGCCGAACGACAGCATCTGCGTGAAGTCCTACCGCACCGCCGACCAGCAGTCGCCGGCGGCTGACGTGACGCAGTTCGCCTGCGAGACCTACAACGACCTGCGCCAGCTCTACACCGGCATCCAGGTCGCCGGGCCCAACCTCAGCCCGGAAGCCGTCGACCAGGGCTTCCACGCGATCCCGCTGGTGGAGAGCACCAACCCGCAGCTGCCCACCTGCTACTACCTGCCCAAGGACTACACCTGCGTCAAGGACTCGGTGATCCAGCACTGGGACAGCACCGGCCGGACCGAGTCCAACAGCCGCACCCAGGGCTGCTGGCGGATGGTCGGCAACGGCAAGCGCTACCTGCCGGGCAAGTTCCCCGGCACCGATCTCGACGTGATGAAGAAGCCGGGCGAGATCTGCAACGAGTACAGCAAGTCGGCCAACCTCTCGCTTGCCCCCGGCACCGCCTGACCCCGGTCGCCACCCTGCTCGGTCCCGCCCTGGGGCACCTGAACCGTGGAGTCACGCATGGCCAAGCGCAACAGCTCTGAGCAGGTCCGGCGCTTCGGCCCGCTGACCAGCCTCGTCGTCGCGGCGGTGCTCGCGTTCGTGGTGCTGCCCAGCACCCTGACGCTGCCCAACCCCAGCCCGACCTCGCAGGAGGAGATCGCGCCCGTTCCGCCGACCCAGGCGAAGACGAACCCGCCGGTCAGCAACTTCACCTCGCTCGCGGCGGGGACCACGGGCAACGGGCTCGGGAACATCGGCACCGGTGGCGGCTCCGCGGCGGGCGAGATCCCGGCCCCGCCGAGCCTGCCCCCGGGCGTCGGCAACCTGCCGCCGTCGACGTACCAGTGCGTGGGTGGCCGGCAGACCGAGGACCCGCTCTCACCGACCTGCGTGCCCTTCTACCAGGGCGACAACGGCGGCGCGACCTACCAGGGCGTCAGCGCCAAAGAAGTCAAGATCATCATGTATCACGAGCCCTACGGGACGCTGAACACCTCGCAGGGGACGTCGACCCCGCCGTACAACACGATCGTCGACACCGACCTGCCGCCCAAGCCGAACGAGCACCCGGACGTCACCACGGCGCGCGGCTGGTCGAAGTTCTTCGGGACCCGCTACGCCGCTTACAACCGGCACGTGCGGATCTACGTGCAGTTCGGGTCCTACGACTCGCAGTCCCAGACCTCCGCGGGGACGCAGGCGCAGGACGCGGCCCTGGCCTACGCCAAGATCAAGCCGTTTGCCATCATCAACTTCTCCGGCTTCGGCAACGGCACCTTCTACAACAACTACATGGCCCAGCACGGCGTGATGATCTTCGGCTCGGTCACGGCGCGCACGGCCAAGAGCCTCGGTGAGTACCCCAGCCTGCAGTGGGGCTACAAGCCCCCGCTGGAGTACAGCGCGGCGCAGTACGCCAATGCGGTCTGCTCGACCGTGGCCAACAAGCCGACGATGGGCGTCGGGCCCAACAGCACGGGGATCAGCAACGGCACGCCGCGCAAGTACGGGCTCTACTTCACGACCGATCCGGCGTTCGAGGACCTCACCGACGCGGCAAAGCTGGCTCGTGACCTCACCAAGAAGCAGTGCGGGATCGAGGTGGCGATCGAGCAGTCCTACGCCACCAACAGCTACAGCGTGGACAACGGCACGACCCCGCGGTCCGCGACCAACGTCGCCCTAGCCTTCCAGCAGAAGGGCGTCACCACGATCCTGTGGCCGTTCGGCTACGAGGTGAAGCTCAGCGGTGCGCTGAAGAGCCTCAACTACCTGCCGGAGATCATCGTCGGCGATGACAACCAGCACGCCTCGACCCAGGGCGGCAGCTTCCAGGACCAGGTCGCGTGGGCCCAGGCGATGACGGTGTCGCACGTGACCTACGTGCCGGTGACCAACCAGCGCATCTGCTTCCAGGAGTACCGCACGGTCGACCAGCAGTCGCCGCAGAGCGACGTCAGCGCCTTTGCGTGCGGCGCCTACAACGACCTGCGCCAGCTCTACACCGGCATCCAGGTCGCCGGGCCCAACCTCACGCCGAAGTCCGTCGACCAGGGCTTCCACGCGATCCCACTCGTGGAGAGCACCAATCCTCAGCTGCCGACCTGCTTCTACCTGACGAGCGACTACACCTGCGTGAAGGACTCGGTGCTCGAGTGGTGGGACCCGACGCAGAAGACCGAAGACGCGCGTGACAACGGCTGCTGGCGGATGGTGGGCAGCGGCAAGCGCTTCCTGCCGGGCAAGTTCCCGAAGGCCAACATCTACTCGCTCAAGGGCGCGCGCGACGTGTGCAACAACTTCCGCACCTTCGCCAACCTCCAGCTCGCCCCCGGCGCCGGCTGACCCCCGCTGCGGCGGTACGCCCGCCGACGCCCGCCCGGACGTCAGTCACCAGCAGCGTGCACCCCGCACCCGCTGACTGACGGTGCTAGCGGGCGGGTGGACGCCGTACGCCACCGCCCCGGCCCCCACCCGGACGTCAGCCACCAGCAGCCTGCAAACCGCACGCGTCGACTGACGTTGCAGGGGGCGGACGGCGCGGAATCGGCACGGCGCAGGATGGGGACAACGCTGTCAGCGTCCACAGATGTTGGCGCGAGGCCCTACGCCGGAGTCGACGCGGCGACGCTGCCCGGATGGTTCCCAGGACATGTCGTGAGTGGCTCACCGCGCAGCAGGCCCAGTCCGTCTGCGACGACCTCGCCACGCGACAGGGCGGCGCACTTGGCAGGGCGCAGCTGCTCACGCTCGGCGTGCCCCGATGGTTCGTTCGACGTCAACTGAAAGCTCGCCGCTGGCAGCGGACGGGTCGCCAAACCGTCGTCGTGTACACCGGGCCCCTCGATGACACGGCGCGTCGGTGGGTTGCCGTACTCGAGCACGGCCGCCGCGCTGCCCTCGCCGGGGTCACGGCCCTGCAGGCCGCCGGGATGGAGGTCAAGGAGAAGTCTGTCCACGTCGCCCTGCCACCCGGCGCTCGACTTCGACCGACCACTCGTGCCGGACAGAATCGAAGGCGGCGCGCCGGCAGCACAGCCGGTGTCCGCGTGCACGAGACCCGCCGCTTCGACGAGGCCGACGTCGTGGCCGGGTCGCAGCCCCGCCGCATCCGACCCGCCGTGGCCGCGGTGCAGGCTGCGCTCTGGGCCCACAGCGACCGCCAGGTTCAGCTGTTCATCCTCATGACCGTCCAGCAGCGGCTGGCGACCGCTGCGGATCTCACGATCGCCGCGCAAGCCGTACGGCGGGACCGCCGGCGGCGCCTCCTTCTCGACGTCATCGCGGTGGTGCAGGGCGGCGTCCAATCTCTCGGCGAGCTGGACATCGCTGCTGACTTCCGCAAGCGAGGCTTCCCCGCACCGGAGCGCCAGCAGATCCGACAACGGCCTTCAGGCCGTCACTACCTCGACGTGGCGATGCCGGCGTACAGGCTCGTGTTCGAGATCGACGGCATCGGCCATGACGAACCCCAGGCCAAGCTCGACGACCTGCTGCGCGACCTCGCCGTCAACAGCGACAACGACGTGGTCATCCGGATCCCGCTGGTGGCCTACCAGCTGGATCGCGAGCGGGTGCTGGACGGGATCGCACATCTGCTGAACTCGCGGGGGTGGACCGCCGGAGCCGCGGGGGGCCGCGCGTCAAGCCGGGCCCCGCGTGTGACGTCAGTCGCCGCCAGCGGGCCGGGCGCACGCGTTGACTGACGCAGCGGTGGGGGCGGGGCGTCGGGCGGGACCTCGCGGTTGACGTCAGTCACGGTCAGCGGGCCGGGCGCACGCGTTGACTGACGCAGCGGTGGGGGCGGGGGGTCGTCAGGGTGAGGGCGACGTCGAACCCGGAGGTGGGCGGCCGGGCGGGCGGTTACGGGCGG
>JANPHZ010000156.1:0-1919 GCA_031424715.1 Frankiaceae bacterium | reverse complement strand
TTGATGGCGTGCTGCCGCTCATGTGGACAAGTTGTTTCCGCGGAGACAGGTTGTCCACAGAGCGGGCAGGCCAGGACGCCACCGCTGGCTGTCCAGCCTCTGGTTTCGGGTGGAGCTGAGGGGATTCGAACCCCTGACCCCCTCGATGCGAACGAGGTGCGCTACCGGACTGCGCCACAGCCCCGAAAACGGTGCAGACGCTACCAGTCGCCGGAGGCCCGCCGCGGCTCGAGGATCTCGTCCAGCTCGTCGACGACCCCGTCGTCCGACCCGCGTACGGCGGCGTCCACCGCGTCGATCTCCACCTGTGCCGACCAGGTGCCCGGAACGGTGAGGTCGTAGGTGCGCGGCGGCGCCATCGGCGCGGTGACGTAGGTCGGCACCGGCACCGGCTGGGCCGTCCAGGTCTGCCCGAGCGCACCGGGCTGCGACTCGACGTAGCGCGCCGCCGGGGCAGCGGCCGGGGCGGTAGGCCGTTCGGGCATCCGGTCCGGGATCCCCGCGATGCGCAGCGGCGCAAACTTGCGAGGGCGGGCGGCGGAGCGGATCGAGCGCTCGGCCTGGCGGATCGCCTGCGTGCGCAGGTGCACGACGTAGGCGATCGCCAGGAGGTCGATGAGCACGTGCGGCACGAGGGCCCACCCGAAGCCGACGAGCGCCAGCAGCAGCGTCAGACCGGCCAGTCCGGAGAGCACCAGCAGCACCCGCAGGCGGCGTACGGCGAGCGGCACGGGCTGGCGTGACGCGACCGGCCGCGGCACGACCACGCTGCGCGCACCGCCCCGGCCCTGCTGCTCACGGCGGGACAGCACCCGCATCGCGTCGCTGAAGCGATCGGCCGACGACATCGCCTTCGCGGAGTCGTGCGAGCGCAGCGCCATGGGCACGAGCACGGCAAGCCACGCTCCGGCGATCCCCAGCAGGATCAGGCCACTACCCACGGCTCCTGACCGTAGTGAGCCGGACCGGCTACGCCGGGAAACCGACGCGGTGTGTCGGCGCCGGGCTCAGGCCGGACCCGGCCGTACGGCGTGCCAGCGGGCCTGCAGCCCGTCCGGCAGGTCCTCCCGGGTCACCGCGAAGCACAGGTGGTCGCGCCAGCCGCCGTCGATGTAGAGGTAGCGCTCGCGCCTGCCCTCGAGCCGGAACCCGAGCTTGTCGACGACCCGCAGCGACGGGGTGTTCTCCGGGCGGATGTTGGCCTCGACCCGGTGCAAGCCGACGGGTCCCATCAGGTGGTCCACGAGCATCGCCAGCGCGGTGGGCAGGATCCCGCGTCCGGCCAGTGCGCCGTCGACCCAGTAGCCGACGTAGGCGTTATCGAAGGCGCCGCGCACGATGCCGCTGGCCGTGATCTGCCCGGCCAGCCGGTCGTCGTAGGTGATCGCGACCGACATCCCCCGCCCGGCGCGGGCCTCGCGGCGCATCCCGCGCAGCATCGCGGCGTAGACCGTCAGGCTGTGCCGCTCGGCCCACGTCGCGAAGGGCTGCGACTCCGGCCGGCCCTCCCACGGCGCGAGCCAGCGCTCGTTGCGCACCCGGCACTCGTTCCACGCGACGGCGTCGCGCGACCGGAAGGTCCGCAGCCCGACCCGGCCGTCCTGCAGGCGGACCGGCCAGCCACGCGCCACTAGTGGTCGCCGCCGCGCAGCTGCGCGACGAGGTGCCCGATCACCGGTGCCAGCACGGCGACACCGTCGCGGACCCCGCCGGTCGACCCGGGCAGGTTGCAGACGAACGTCGCGCCGATGGTGCCGGCGACCGCGCGCGACAGGATCGTCGTCGGCACCTCGTCGCGGCGGTGCTGGCGCAGCGCCTCGACCAACCCCGGGGCCTCGCGCTCAAGCAGGGGCCGGGTCGCCTCCGGGGTGATGTCGCGCGGCGCGAAGCCGGTGCCGCCGGTCGTCACCACCACGTCG
>JANPHZ010000155.1:0-1569 GCA_031424715.1 Frankiaceae bacterium | reverse complement strand
GCCGTACCGCCCGGTCTTGATGGTGGCGGGGTGCCAGTCGGTCTTGGCGTTCTCCTCGAGCAACCGGTCCTTGATGGCGGTCGTACGGATGTACCAGCTGGGCAGCGCGTAGTAGAGCAGCGCGGTGTCACAGCGCCAGCAGTGCGGGTAGGCGTGCTCGTACGGCGTCTCGCGGTAGAGCAGGCCGCGCGCCTGCAGGTCGTGCACAAGGGCCGGATCGGCGGCCTTGAAGAACACGCCGCCGACCAGGGGCAGGTCCTCGGTGAAGGTGCCGTCCGGGCGCACCGGGTTGACGACCGGCAGCCCGTAGCGGCGCGCGACGGCCATGTCGTCGGCGCCGAAGGCGGGGGACTGGTGCACGAGGCCGGTGCCGCTGTCGGTGGTGACGTAGTCGGCCAGCGCGACGTAGTGCGCCCCGGGGATGTCGACCAGCTCGAACGGCCGGGCGTAGGTCGTGTGCTCCAGGGCGCTGCCCGGGAAGCGCTCGAGCACCTCGACGTCGTCACCGAGCACGGCGAGCAGGGGTTCGGCGACGACCAGCACCTCGTCACCGGTGCGGGCCGCCACATAGGTGACGTCCGGGTGGACGGCGACGGCGGTGTTGGACACCAGCGTCCACGGCGTCGTCGTCCAGACCAGCAGGGCGGCGCCGAGCTCCTGCAGCGGTCCGGAGGTGACGGGGAAGCGCACGTAGACGCTGGGATCAACCACCGTCTGGTAGCCCTGCGCCACCTCGTGGTCGCTCAGCCCGGTGCCGCACCGCGGGCAGTACGGCGCGACCCTGTGGTCCTCGACCAGCAGGCCCTTATCCGCGATCTGCTGCAGCGACCACCAGACGCTCTCGACGTAGGACGTGTCCATCGTCTTGTACGCCGCCGCGGTGTCGACCCAGTAGCCCATCCGGCGGGTCATCCGCTCGAACTCATCGACGTGGCGCAGCACGCTCTCGCGGCACTTGGCGTTGAACGCAGCGACGCCGTAGGTCTCGATGTCGCCCTTGCCGGAGAAACCGAGCTCCTTCTCGACGGCGAGCTCGACCGGCAGGCCGTGGCAGTCCCAGCCGGCCTTGCGGGGCACGTGCCGGCCCTGCATCGTCTTGAAGCGCGGGAACAGGTCCTTGAAGACGCGCGCCTCGACGTGGTGCGTGCCGGGGTGGCCGTTGGCGGTCGGCGGCCCCTCGTAGAACACCCACGGCTCGCCGTCCGCGGTCTGGGCGAGGCTGCGCGCAAAGACGCCGCCGGCCTCCCAGCGGGCGAGCACGTCGTGTTCGAGGCGGGGCAGGTCGACCTGGGCGGGCAGCGTGCGCATCGGGGGTCCTGTCGTCGGAGTCGCTCGACGAAGGGACGAGGCGCTGGTGGGCGCCCCGCGGTACCACCCTTCTTGGGACCCGGGGGCCCCCGCTCTTGCCGTGCCAGGTCGCTGCGGTGATGGAGCTGGGGCTGATGTTCACGCCGCGCACGCTGCCGGGCTCCCACCGTCCCCGGATCGCTCTGAGCTGCGTGCGGCGCTACTGGTCCCCGTCGCCACGACCGCGTCAGCCTATCGGGCCGCGGCGACCCCGGTCACGCG
>JANPHZ010000154.1:0-2295 GCA_031424715.1 Frankiaceae bacterium | reverse complement strand
CATGGCCATCGCCTTGAGCACCACGGCATCGACCGAGGGCGGCAGCGTCTCGTCGTACGCCGACGGGGGCACGGGGTTCTCGCGCACGTGCTGATAGGCCACTGCGACCGGGCTGTCGCCGGTGAACGGCGGCTGGCCGGTGACGAGCTCGTAGAGCATGCAGCCGGTGGAGTAGATGTCGGAGCGGCTGTCGACGTTCTCGCCGCGGGCCTGCTCCGGCGACAGGTAGGCGGCGGTGCCCATCACGGCTGCGGTCTGGGTGGCGGTCGAGGAGGTGTCGGCAGCGGCCCGGGCGATGCCGAAGTCCATCACCTTGACCTCGCCGCGCGGCGTGAGCATCACGTTGCCCGGCTTGATGTCGCGGTGCACGATGCCGGCGCCGTGCGCGACGTCGAGGGCAGCGCAGACGTCGGCGACCACCTCGAGCGCGCGCTGTGGCAGCAGCCGCCCCTCGGTCTGCAGGATGTCGCGCAGTGTGCGGCCTTCGACGTACTCCATGACGATGTAGGGGACGCCGGCCGACTCGCCGGTGTCGAAGACCGACACGATGCACGGCGCGTTGAGCCCGGCGGCGGCCTGCGCCTCGCGCCGGAAGCGGCCCTGGAACGACGGTTCGCGGGCGAGGTCGGCCCGCAGCACCTTGACCGCGACGTCCCGGCCGAGCCGGATGTCGCGACCCCGGAAGACCTCGGCCATCCCGCCGATGCCGATGGCCTCACCGAGCTCGTAGCGGTCACCGAGCAGCCGGGGTTCAGTCATCGTTGCCCTTGCCGCGGCCCTTGCCCTTGCCGCGGTCCTCCTCGTCCTGTTCCTCTGCCGGCACCACGTGCACGACGACGGCGGTGCCGGGCGCCAGCTGGCCGGTCGGGGTCACGCTCGCGACCGTACCGGCGTCGGTGCCGCGTCCGTCGTAGACGAGCCGGGAGCGCAGGCCGAGGTCGGCGAGGGCGGCCTGGACCCGCGCCGGCGCCTGGCCGGCGTAGGCCGCGCTGGTCACCGTCACCCGCGGGCTGGCCGACGGGCTCGGGGTGGCATCGCCCGGGGTGGCATCGCCCGGGGTGGCATCGTTCCCGCAGCTGCGCACGCCGAGCAGCAGCACGACGAGCGCCAGCACCGCCGAGCTCAGCCGTACGACGCGTCGATGGTCCTGCCCCGCCGGCCGCCGGGTCGGACCGGGGCGCGGCGGCAGCAGCGAGCTCGGCGCCCCCGTGCCCACGGACGCGAGCGGCTGCGCCACGGTCAGCGCCCGGGTCGCGTCCATGCCCGCGGCGACCACCGTGGGGGCTTCCGCGGTAGCGGGGCCCGAGAGCAGGGTCCGCAGCGCCAGCGCGTCGCGACCGAGCTCGCCCGCGTGCTGTGGGCGGTCAGCGGGATCCTTGGCCAAGGTGCGCGCGACGAGCTCGCGCACCTGCGTCGGCACGTCGTCCGGCAGCGGCGGAGCGGTCTCGGTGAGGTGGGCGGTGGCGGCGGCGATCGGGTTGTCGGCGGGGAACGGCCGCACCCCGGCGAGGCACTCGTAGGCCACCACGCCGAGGCTATAGACGTCGCTGGCCGGGGTGACGGGCCGGCCGCCGGCCTGCTCGGGCGAGAGGTAGTGGGCCGTCCCGACCATCGTCCCGGTGCGGGTGAGCGGTACGGCGTTGGCGGCGCGGGCGATGCCGAAGTCGGTGACCTTCACGACGCCGTCGGGGCGCACCAGCAGGTTGCCGGGCTTGACGTCGCGGTGCACGACGCCGGCGTCGTGTGCGGCCTCGAGAGCCAGCGCCGCCTGTCCGACGATGTCGAGCGCCTGATCGGTCGGGAGCCGCGGAGTCCGTCGGAGCAGCGCCGAGAGCGGCTCGCCCTCGACCAGCTCCATCACCAGCCAGGCGGCGGGTTCGGGCTCGGCCTGCTCGCCGTAGTCGAAGACCGAGGCGATCCCCGGGTGCGACAGCCCTGCGGCGTGCCGCGCCTCGGCGCGGAACCGCTCGCGGAACTCGGCGTCGTCGACGTACTCAGGACGCAGCACCTTGACGGCCACCTCGCGGCCGAGCACCTCGTCGGTCGCGTTCCACACCTCGCCCATCCCGCCGACGGCGATCCGGCTGGTGAGGCGGTAGCGCTCGGCGAGGACCACACCCCCGTGCGTGTCGGGGGTCATCGGCCCAGTACCGCGCGCATCACGTCGCGGGCGATCGGTGCCGCCACCCGACCGCCGGTCGCCTCGGAGCCGAACGACCCGCCGTCCTCGACGAGCACCGCGACGGCGACCTTCGGGTCGTCGGCCGGGGCGAAGCCGATGAACCACGCGTGCGG
>JANPHZ010000153.1:0-6048 GCA_031424715.1 Frankiaceae bacterium | reverse complement strand
ACCGGTGGCGAACCAGCCGGCCAGCAGGACGGCGCAAAGTCCGAGCAGGAGACCCACGAGCAGCGAGTCCCGCCGGGCGGTGTCGTCCATGGCGGCCGAGCGTACGGCGGGAGCCAATCCGCGCGAAAGTGTACGAACCCGGCAGGAAGGCCCCCGTCGATCGCGAACAACGCAGAACCCCACGAACCTGGAGCTCCGATGCGCCGTGTGCGCCTGCTCGCCACGCTCACGGCCGCCACGGTGCTGGCCGGTGCCACCGCGGCGGTGGCGTGGAGCTCGGCTGACGCGGTCTCGATTCCGCCGGCCACGACGTCAGCGGCGGCCGCCCCGGTGACGTCCTGGCCAGCGGTGCCGGTCTCCGAGCGGCTGCAGCCCTGGCTTGCCCGAGAGCTCGGTGCGGGTGGCGCCCGGTCGATCCGGGTGATGGTCAGCGGCGAGACGTTCGCCGCTGCGCGCCGGGCCGCCGAGTCCGCCGGGTTGCGTGTGCAGCAGCGGTGGACCCAGATCGGCACTGTCGTGGCGGTGGGCACGCCGGAGCAGGTCCGCGGCGTCGTCGCGCTGCCGGGGGTGCGCCACGTTGCCGGGGAGCAGCCGATCGCGTGGACGCTGAACTCCGCACACCGGGCGACCCGCAGCGACGAGGCGCTCGCGCAGCTGTCAGCCGCCGACGGGAGTCGGCTGGACGGTAGGGGCGTGACCATTGCCGTGATCGACTCCGGCATCGACGGCACGCACCCGTTCTTCACCCGGGCTGGGGTCAGCAAGGTCGTCCGCAACCTGGAGAACGTCTGCACGGTCGTGACCGGCGCCTCCGACACCTGCTTTCAGCCGGAACCCACCCATGACACCGACACCAACAGCGGGGGTGGCCACGGCACGCACGTGGCCGGCATCGCGGCGGGTTATGAGGTGACCACGACCGCGCCAGCCGGGGTGAGACTGCGCGGCGCGGCGCCGGAGGCCAAGCTCGTCGGCCTGTCCGTGGGAGCCGGCCTGAACATCATCAACGCCGTCTCCGCGATGAACTGGGTCATCGACCACCAGCGCAAGCCGTGTGCGGCGGCGACCGCCCAAGGCGGCGAGCTCGATCCGTCCTGTCCGCCGATCCGGGTCACCAACCACTCCTACGGCCCGATCGCCGGACCCAACGACGACAACACCTTCTCCGAGAACAGCGCAGCGGTCACCGCGCAGCGCGTGCTGGTGAGCAAGGGCGTGAGCGTGGTCTGGGCTGCCGGCAACGACGGCGGCGACGGGAGCATGGCCAAGACGAACCCGCCGGCGATGGACCCGACGCCCGGCGTCTTGATGGTCGCCAGCTACAACGACGCGCAGACCGGCGCCCGCGACAGTGCCCTCTCCAGCTTCAGCTCCCGCGGGAAGAAGGGCTCGCCCGGCACTTACCCGGACATCGCCGCGCCGGGCGACCGCATCACCTCGTCGTGCCGCGGCACCCTCGCGGTCTGCACGGGCTCTCCGTCGTACGACGCAGGCAACTACCAGACGATCAGCGGTACGTCGATGTCCACGCCGTACATCGCGGGGGTGGTCGCCCAGCTGGCGCAGGCCGACGGCCGTCGGACGCCCGGGCAGGTCGAGCAGCTGCTCGAGGACACCGCTCACCGCTTCAGCGCTGGTGGGGCGTACGAGGCCGATCCTCGCAACTCCGCGAGCCTGACGTCCTTCGACAAGGGCCACGGCCTGGTCGACGTCTTCGCGGCGCTGACCGCGGCGGTGACCGCCGCACAACCCGGCTCGACCGCGCCGCCCGAGCCGTCGGTGCCGGCGGCGCAGAGCACGTCCGGCCCGAGCCCGACCGCCAGCCAGAGCTCGACCGGCCCGGCGCCGGAGTCTTCCGGCCCGTCGGCCTCGCCCTCGGCAACCCCGTCCGGTGAGGTGAGTCCGGCGGGAACCGGCAGCCCGACCGCGTCCTCGCCGGCATCGCCGCCATCGCCGCCATCGCCGTCCTCGTCACCGCCGGCGAGCGCGGCGCAGGCCACCTGCCCCGCGCCGGTCCGGCTGCGCGTGAACACCCCGGTCATCAACGCGAGCGGGCTCGCCTCGGTCACGGTCCTGGGCGCCCGCCCCGGTCAGCTGGTCGATCTGCAGGGCTACAGCCAGGACCACTTCATGACGCGCAGCTTCGCCAACGACGCGACACCGCGCGACCGCTCCGCGCTTGCCGATGCCCAGGGCGCCGTCACGATCAACGACTTGCGCCTGGCGTCCAACACGCGACTCCGGGCGAGCGAGCGGGGTTGCGCCGCCAGCGAGTCCGCCGTCGTGAGCGTCCGCACGCTGCTCACCCTGGCCGTGGAGCAGAGCGCTCCGCGCAGCTATCGGATCAGTGGTCAGGCCCTCCCGGCGCGCGAGGGTGGCCTGATCGTCTCGCTGTATCGGGTCACCGGCTCGCCCTGCGCGGCTGGCGTGCCGCCTCATCAGTGCCCGGGGGAGCAACTGCTGAGCCAAGCCAGGGCCGACGGCGCGTCGGGTCGCTATGCGTTCGCCGTTCGCTTCCCCACCTCGCTCACCGGCGAGCGGATCAACCTGGTGCTCAAGACCGGAGCCGACGGTCAGAACGCGCCGGGTCGCAGCAACACCCGCAACCTGCTGATCACCGGCTGATCTGGGCGCGAGGGCGCCCGGCACAAGCGACGAAAGCGACGTGTCGGGCGGCCATTGCGCCAAACGCGCGCAAGATCATCCGGCGTACGGCGTGCGAGGGATCACCCATCTGATTCTCAACACCCGTAGGGCAATCCGCCGACAACACAGGGGTCGGGCAGAGAGCCCGGCGTACAGCGCTGTGGAGGAACCTGTGGCACCAGCACCGATGGACCTGCTGTCGAGCGGAGTGCCGCTCTCGCTGCTCCTCGACCTGTTCTTCGGGCCGGACAGCGAGGACCTGCTGAGCCAGGAGCTGCCCTCGCGCCGCGACAACGCGGACACCGCGGCCTAACTGGTCAGGGACGTCTCGAAGGCGTCGCGCAGCGCGGCCGTGACCGGGCCGATCCCGAGGTCGCGGCCGTCCAGCCGGATGACCGGGGCGATGCCGCGGATGCTGGACAGCAGCAGCACCTCGTCGGCTTCCGCAAGCTCCGCCGCGGTGCCGGGTCGCACCTCGAAGGGGCCGGCGAGTAACGGCAGCGCCGCGTCGACCGTCGTGCCGCGCAGGATGCCGACGCGCTCGGGCGGCGTGACCAGCACGCCGTCGCGCACCCACGCGACGGTGGCGGTCGGGGCCTCGAGCACGAGGCCGTCGCTGCTGAGCCAGATCGCGTCCTGGGCCCCCTCGGCCTCGGCGTGGCGCAGCGTGGCCATGTTGACGGCGTACGACGTCGACTTGACGCCGCCGAGCAGCCAGGGGGCGTCGGCGCGGGCGGCGGCCGACAGGCCGAGGGTGAGGGTGATCGCGCTGACGCCGTGGCCGCGGGCGTGCAGCGTCTCGGCCGGGATGGCGGTCGCGAGGGCATAGCCAAGGGGGCCCTGCCCGGGCGCGCCCTTGGTGCAGACGAGCCGGAGCACGCCGTCGGGGCTCTGGGCCGCAAAGGTGGTCGCGGCGAGCTCGGCCAGCGCCTCCCAGCCCGGCGGCAGCTCGATCGCGAGCCGCGTGGCGCCGGCGGCGAACCGGGCCAGGTGGGCGGCCAGCAGGGTCGGCCGCCCGCGGGCGATCCGCAGCGTCTCGAACACCGCCTCGCCGCGCAGGACGCCGAGGTCGTCGGCGCGCAGGAGCGGGGCTGCGGCGTCCGCGAGCTCGGGACCGCGCGCGCCGAGCAGCGCCAGGACCGTCACGTGCGCGAGCGTAGGGCGCCTGCCGCGTAACCTCGGCGCATGGGGGGCCAGGCGCGCGCGGGAGACGACTGGCAGGCCGAGCTGCGGGCCAAGGGCTACCGGCTCACGCCGCAGCGCCAGCTGGTCCTCGAGGCCGTCGGCGAGCTCGGGCACGCCACGCCGGAGGAGATCGCTGCCGCCGTCCGGCGTACGGCCAGCGGGGTCAACATCTCGACGGTCTACCGCACGCTCGAGCTGCTCGAGGAGCTCGGCCTGGTGCAGCACACCCACCTCGGGCACGGCGCGCCGACCTACTCCGTGGCCAGTGACGACGATCACGTGCACCTGGTCTGCCGCGACTGCGGCGGCGTCGAGGAGGCGCACAGCTCGGTCGTCGACGACGTCGTACGCCGGCTGTCGGCCGAGCGGGGCTTCAGCGTGGACGTGGGGCACTTCGCGGTCTTCGGGCGGTGCCGGGCCTGCACGGCGGCCGATCAGGACGCCACGCCCGGCTGAGCGCGCCGTTTGTCCGTGGTTGCCCGTTTGTTACCCGGCGCGCGGCAGGAAGGTCGCGGTCGCGGGCGAACTTAGAGGCGTTCGCTACGTTCAGGACAAGTAGGCAGCTCGACTGTCCCTGCGTGACCCGTCGCCGCCTGTCGGCGTACCACCGCTCCTGGGAGACCCATGAACCCGCACGTACGCCGTCGCACCGTCGCCGGTGCCCTGACCGCAGCCGGTGCCCTCGTGGTCGGCCTGGTTGTTGCGCCCTCGGTGCTGGCAGCCCCCAACGCTCTGAGCATCTCCCCGAGCCTTGCCGTCAACACTGAGTCGGCCAAGACGCTCGCCTTCACCGGGAGGGACGCGACCTTCCAGTACGGCGCGACGGCGGTCTTCACCGGTGGGAACATCCCGGCGTCGTTCTCGGTGACCACGCCCGCCGACCAGGCGGTGACCGCGCGTCGCACCAGCGGTTCCGCGACGGTCAACTTCACCGACCTGAGCAGCGCCAACAACGACACCGACAGCGGCGTCGGGCGCGACGGACCCGTCGACGCGGGGACCTACGGCGTCTCGGTCACCGGCAAGTCGGGCAACCCCGTTCAGGAGCAGGCGTTTCCCGGTGGGGGCAACGACACCTGTCAGTCCTGCTTTCTCGTGACCTCCGCCGGTCCGGTCGCCGTCAGCTCCCTGACCCCGACCTCGCTGCGTCCCAACACCACCGCCAACGTCACGGTCACGGGCAACAACTTCGAGCGTGGCTCGATCATCGAGCTGCTCCTGCCGGGCACGACGACGGTGGACACCACGATCACCACCAACCTGCCGCCGGTCAACGCCGACGCGACCACCCAGTTCCAGGGCATCACCACGCGGACGATGCTGCAGCGCCAGTTCAAGATCGCTGGGGCGGCCACCGGCCCGCGCGACGTGCGCGTGCGCAACCTCGACGGCAACACCGCGACCTGCGCTGGGTGCTTCAACATCGCCGGTCCGACGCTCACCAGCATCAGCAGGCCGGGCGGGACCAACGAGCCCGGTCAGACCCAGACCCCGACCCCGATCACGTTCAACGGTTCTGCGGTCGTCAACGGCACGCCGGCCCTGGAGTTCATCGCCGCACCTGGCGGAGCGTCGCGGAGCTCGCTGACCATCATCGGCACCAACGTGCGTGACTACACCGGCACGTCGATCACAGCCGACTTCGACCTCAGCAACGCCGCTCCCGGCGACAACGCCTACCAGCCGGTGGTTCGCGGCGACGACGGCTTCAACGCGTGCGACGTCTGCCGCTTCACCGTGACGCAGGCCGCCGCGCGGGTGCCCACGATCACCAGCATGGACAGCGACACCGCGACCGCGGGGATCCAGAAGGACATCAAGCAGGGTGAGACGAAGGACTTCTTCGTCACGGGCACCAACTTCTCCAAGGGCGCCGCGCTGAGCTTCACCCCGGCCGGCCTGACGGTCACCAGTGTCGACTTCGTCAACCCCGAGACGCTTCGCACCACGGTCACGGCGGCCAACCCCACGCCGACCGGAGGTCGGGACGCTGTGGTGACGCTGACCGATACGAAGAAGAGCAACACCTGCACCGGCTGCGTCAACGTCGCTGCGAACGCGAGCCCCTCGCCGTCGGCCTCGACGACCCGCTCGGCCACGCCGACGGCGTCGATGACGGCGTCGCCGTCCTGCCCGGTCAACGGGCTGACGGTGCGGGTCAACACCCAGACGGTCAACGCGACCGGGCTGGCGTCGGTGACGGTGAGCGGTGCGTCC
>JANPHZ010000152.1:0-2924 GCA_031424715.1 Frankiaceae bacterium | reverse complement strand
GTCCTGCTCACGGAAGCCGGCGATGGGCGTGGAGCCCAGCCGGCCGCGCTGGGCGAACACCGACAGGGTCGACAGCCCGTCGGTGTAGGACAGGTGCAAGACCTTCGACCCACCGTGTGGGCGCAGGCGCGCGTCGAAGAGATCGAGCCCGTTGGGCAGCGACTCGGGGATGCGCCAGCCGGGGCGCAGGGCGGAGATCTCCGCCGCGCTGAGTGCACCCGCGGTCTTCGGCGCAATAGCCGGTGCCGCGGTCTCGTCCACCTCGAGTGAGGAGAACGCGCTGCTGCGCAGCAGGGCGCCGGCGCCGTCGTAGACCTCCCGGCGGACGAGCAGGCCCGAGGCGTCGTCGACCCAGAACCGGCCGGCGACAGTGCTGTCGAGCCGCCGGGCCTCGACGACCTGGGTGCCGCGACCGGCGCAGACCTCGCGGCCGGCCACCTCCACCCGGTAGTGCGTCACCAGGGAGCGGAGCAGCCGCGGGTCGAGGTCGGCGGTCGCTCCGACGAGCTGGTCAGCGCCGCGTTGCCCGGCGGCCGGTCGCACCGCGACGACCGAACCCGAACCAGGGGCATGGCGTACGTCGGCGACGCTGGCATCGGTCTGCCCGCTCCGCCAGGCCGAGGCGAACTGCAGCCCGGAGTAGGTCCGCGACCGGCCGGCGACCGAAGCCCGCTCGAGCAGCGTCAGCGCGCGGTCCTCCTGCAGGACGACGCGACCCGACGGCGAGGCTGCGCCGGCCGGTGCAGCCAGCAGCAGCGTCGCTGCCCCGAGCACCAGGGGCAGCAGGCGCCGGCCGGTCACCGCGTCGACGGGGTGCTGCCCACCACGGTGCCGGTGGTGATGACGGTGGGCTCGACCGTCGTACTCATGAAGTCGGTGAGGAAGACCTCAGCGGTCGGGTCGACGGGGACCGTGGTCTCCCGGGCGGTTGCGGGCCCACCCAGGAGAAACGCGGTGGTGAGGCCGAGTGCGACGAGGGCGCCGCCGGTGACCCGACGCCGACGACGGCGGCCGGCCGGCCCGACCGGACCGCGCGGGCGGCCGGCGGGCCGGATGCTGGCGGGGCGTACCGGTAGCGGCGCGGTGCGCGCGGCCGGGTCCATGCCGGGGATCGCCATCGCCATCAGCCGGGCGGTGAGCTCGTCGGGCGGCACGGGGGTCTCGACCTGCGCCCAGGACAGCTGCACCTTGAGGGCGCGCAGGACCTCGGTCTCCCGGCGGCAGGGCGTGCAGTCGAGCAAGTGGCCCTGCACCCGCTCGCGGGTGGCGTGGTCGAGCTCGCCGTCGACGAGCGCGCTCAGCAGGTCGCCGGGGCAATTCACGGCGTCTCCCGGCTGGGGGCGCGGGGGGCACGGTGGGCGAGGGCTTCGCGCAGCTGGGAGCGGCCGCGGTGGATGCGGCTGCGCACGGTGCCGATCTTGATGCCGAGCGTCGCGGCGATCTCCTCGTAGGACAGGCCCTCGAGGTCGCACAGCACGACGGCGGCGCGGAAGTCGGCGGGCAGGGCGTCGAGCGCCGACTGCACGTCGGGGTCGAAGTGGGTGTCGTCGTAGAGCTGGGCCGGGCCGGGGTCGCTGCTGACGAGGCGCTCGGCGTCATCGGGGAGGGCGTCGAAGCGGATGCGGGCCTTGCGCCGCACCGTGTCGAGGAACAGGTTGGTCGTGATGCGGTGGAGCCAGCCCTCGAAGGTGCCGGGCGTGTAGGTCGACAGGGACCGGAAGACGCGGACGAAGACCTCCTGCGTGAGGTCCTGCGCGTCGTAGGGGTTGCCGGTCAGGCGGTAGGCGAGGCGGTAGACCCGGGCCGAGTGGGTGCGCACGATCTCGTCCCAGGACGGCGGCGTCCAGGGCTCGGTCTCGGCACCGGGCTCAGTCAGGTCAGCTCCCACGCTCAGGACGGGGCGCGTGAGCGTCGCCGTCGACTCCATGGTGCCCCGATTCCCTTCCGCGCGCACGTGTGCAGGTCCTGGCTGTGAAACGGCTGTGCGCGACGCGGCGTTCCCGCCGACCGATACGCTCCGCGGGTGACTGACGACACTGCGTCCTGGATCGCCGACTGGCAGCCCGAAGACGCCGCCCTGCAGGCGGCCCGCCAGCGCGCCGCCGAGGTGGGCGTGGGGGCGGTCGACCCGCCGACGGGCGCGGTGCTGCGCCTGCTGGCGAGCATCCGCGGCGTCCAGACGGCGGTGGAGCTCGGCACCGGCGCGGGCGTGTCGACGCTGTGGCTGCTGCGCGGGATGACCCCTGACGGCGTGCTCACCTCGGTCGACTCCGACGGCGAGCACCAGCGGCTCGCCAAGGCCTCGCTCGCCGACGCCGAGGTGCCGTCGGGGCGGGTGCGGCTGATCTCCGGTCGCGCGCTGGAGGTGCTCCCGCGGCTGTCGGAGTCGTCGTACGACCTGGTGTTCTGCGACGCGGCGAAGTCGGAGACCCTCGACTACCTGGGGGCGGCGCTGACGCTGCTGCGGCCGGGCGGGCTGGTGATCTTCGCCGGCGCGCTCGCGAAGGGGCGGATCGGCGAGTCGGGGGCGCGCGACGCCGAGACGGTGGCGCTGCGCGAGCTCGCCCGGGCGGTGCGCGACGAAGAGCGCCTGCTGCCGGCGATGATCCCGGTGGGCCCCGGCCTGCTCGCCGCGACGCTCAGCGCCTGACCCGGGCTGTCAGGCGAGCAGCTCTGCCGGGCACACCGTGACGGGGTACGGCGCCGTCACGGTCAGGCTCTCGCTGCCGGTCGCGCGGCCCACTTCCACGTAGCCGCCGTCGCGCAGCTCGAGCACCAGGATCGACGGCTCGTCCGGATCGACCAGCCAGTACGACGGACAGCCCGCCTCCTGCAGCCGTTCGCGCTTGAGCAGCCGGTCCACGCGCGAGGTGCTCGGCGAAAGCACCTCGACCGCGAGCAGCGGCGCACCGGGCAGGTCCTTG
>JANPHZ010000151.1:0-3031 GCA_031424715.1 Frankiaceae bacterium | reverse complement strand
GGACTTCACGTGGACCGCCATGCTCGACATGGCCACCTGCACCGAGTGCGGCCGCTGCCAGAGCCAGTGCCCGGCGTGGAACACCGGCAAGCCGCTCAGCCCCAAGATCCTGATCATGGACCTGCGCGACCACCTGTTCGCCAAGGCGCCGTACCTGCTGGCCAGTGACCAGCGCGCCTTCCTCGACAACGCCCCCAGCGGCGGCGGCGAAGGGCACGAGGTTCCCGAGTCGGGCTACGGCCGCATCGTCGGCTCCAACAAGGAGCAGTACGAACGCCCGCTGGTCGGGACCGCCGCCGAGGGCGGCGTCATCGACCCCGACGTCCTGTGGAGCTGTACGACGTGCGGCGCGTGCGTCGAGCAGTGCCCGGTCGACATCGAGCACGTGGACCACATCCTGGACATGCGGCGCTACCAGGTGCTGATCGAGAGCGCGTTCCCGTCCGAGGCCGGCGTGATGCTGCGCAACCTCGAGAACAAGGGCAACCCCTGGGGCCTCAACAACAGCGCGCGCACCGAGTGGATGGAGGGCCTGCCGTTCGAGGTCCGCGTCGTCACCGACTCCATCCCGGCCGACGTGGAGTACCTGTTCTGGGTCGGCTGCGCCGGGGCGCTGGAGGACCGCGCGAAGAAGGTCACCCGCGCGTTCGCCGAGCTGCTGCACACCGCGGGCGTGGAGTTCGCCGTACTCGGTTCGCAGGAGTCGTGCACCGGTGACCCCGCCCGGCGCCTCGGCAACGAGTTCGTCTTCCAGATGCTCGGCCAGCAGAACGTCGAGGTGCTCAACGGCGTCGGCGCGACCCGCGAGAACGACGTCAAGATCGTCGCGACCTGCCCGCACTGCTTCAACACGATCGCCAACGAGTACCCCCAGCTCGGTGGCAACTACGACGTGGTGCACCACACCCAGCTGCTCGGCAAGCTCGTCGACGAGGGCCACCTCGTGCCGATCACGCCGGTCGACTCCAAGATCACCTACCACGACCCGTGCTACCTCGGCCGGCACAACCGCGTCTACACCCCGCCACGCGAGATCCTCGACGCGATCCCGGGCTTCCAGACCACCGAGATGACGCGGTGCAAGGAGCGCGGGTTCTGCTGCGGCGCCGGCGGGGCGCGGATGTGGATGGAGGAGAAGATCGGCAAGCGGATCAACGTCGAGCGCACCGACGAGGCGCTCGCCACCGACGCCGACCTGATCTCGACCGCGTGCCCGTTCTGCATCGTCATGCTCAGCGATGCGGTGACCGCGCGGCAGCAGGAGGGCTCGGCCAAGGAAGGCGTGCAGGTCCTCGACGTCAGCCAGATCCTGGCCCGCTCGCTGGTGCCGGCCAAGCAGCCCGCGATGGCGGCGGCGGTCCCTTCCGGCAGTACGCCGGAGCCGCACAGCAACGTCGCGGTCATCGCTGGTGCGCCCGCCATCACGCCCGACGTGACGCAGGAGGCCGACAAGCCGGTCGAGGCGACCCCCGCCGAGACCGCGACCGCCGATGACGTCCAGCTCGACCAGGACGCGCCGAAGGTCGACGCTGCCACCGGTCCGGAGCAGACCGACCCGCCGGTCGTCAACGAGACGACTCCGGAAGCGCCGACTGAGAACGGCGAGCTCAGCACCCCTGACTCCCCCAGCACCGACTGACCGGGCTGCGGTCAGCCCGTCGGCGGCTGGCCGTCCCGGATCATCCAGCCGGCGTTGTCGGCCAGCCGATCACGGTCGGGATTGCCGGAGATGGCGTGCGACAGCGCCTGCAGCGCTTCGGCGTTGCGGCCCAGGCGCTGCAAGCAGACCGATAGGCAGTCCCAGGGAACGTAGGAGTAGGCGGGCAACTCGACAAAACCCATTCTGGGTACGGAAAGTGCCGTCGCTGCAGTGAAGTACGGAATGGCCCCTGCCCAATCCTCACGGTGGAAGCGCCACATTCCCTGCAGTACCCACGCCTCGGCTCGAGAAGGGTCGAGACGGACGGCCTCCTCCGCCAGGGCCTGAGCGAACTCAGGCCGCTCCAACACACTCGCGCAGCGGGCCGCGTAAACCAATGCTTGATAGCGCTCCCACCCCGGAGCGGCCTGAGCGAGGTAGTCCCCGTAGCGCTCAAGTGCCTCCGCGGTGCGACCGTGATCGCGCAGCTCATTACCCAGGTAAAAGAGTGTCCGCAGCCCGCCTTCCCCCGCGTCGTACGACGCCAGCAGGATCCGCAGGTTGCGATCAGACTTGCCTGGCTTGGCGTCCGGCGGTGGCCGGTGCTCGACCCAGCAGTCCTCTCGTAACACGGCGGCTCCAGGGACCTCCGCCACCTCGTGCACCCGACCGATCCAACGCGGGCCGGCCTGACGACGCAGCAGGCGCTCGCGATGGTACGAGTGCAGACAGGTGACGCCGTCGGCGGCCCATGCCGCGCGATAGGGAAGCAGGATGGCGTCCCCTTGCACCTTCGGTAGAAAGTCCGTCTTCCATGCCTGCAAGCGATGCTGGACCTCGAGGGGAACCCGGTCGTCAGCGTCCAGCCACATGACCCAGTCGGTGGTCCCCGCGCTAAAGCTCACATTTCGTGCAGCGGCGAAATCGTCGGACCACGGGTAGTGCAGAACGTGTGCGCCAGCCGCGCGAGCGACCTGGACGGTGCCGTCTTCGGAACCGGTGTCGACCACGATGACCTCGTCGGCGAAACCTGCCGCGTCCGCCAAGAGCCGCCCTAAGACGGCTTCCTCATCCCGCACGATCATGGAGACGGCGATCGATGCGGGGCGTGACACGAGACCTCGACTTCTGAGCGGCGGTGACGTGGAGCGGGCGACGAGAATCGAACTCGCGTGTCTTGCTTGGGAAGCAAGCGCACTACCATTGTGCTACGCCCGCGTGAGCGATACCGATCGTAGCCGCAGGTCAGGTGGTCGGCGTGCGGCTGAACTTCAGGTGCGAGCGCGACGGCGTGGGACCGCGCTGGTCCTGGTAGCGCGAGCCGTAGATCGACGAGCCGTAGGGGTGCTCGGCCGGCGAGGACAGCTGGAACACGCAGATCTGGCCGATCTT
>JANPHZ010000150.1:0-16271 GCA_031424715.1 Frankiaceae bacterium | reverse complement strand
ACGACGCCAGGGTTCCCGAGTCGCCGACGCTGGTCTCGACGCTGCCCCTGCCGAACATGCCTTACTTCGCCGAGGAAGACGTCGACACCAACGGCCGCATCCTGCTCATCGGCACCGTCGGCGTACTGGTGGTGGTCGATGTCCGCGACAAGGCGCGGCCGACCATCCTGTCGACCCTGCAGGGCGGCGACGAGCACACCGTGACGTGTGTCCTCGACTGCCGGTGGGCCTACGGGTCCTACGGCGGGATCGTCGACCTGCGCGATCCGGCCAAGCCCCGTCTGGCCGGCGACTGGACGACCGCGCGGCCCGGTGGCCCTGGTGTGCAGCACGACGTCACCGAGGTCTCACCCGGGATCGTCGTCACCAGCAGCAAGACCCTGTGGGTGCTCGATGCCCGCCGTACGCCGGCCGCGCCCCAGGTCATCGCGACGGGCGCCAGTGGCGATGGCCGCTTCCTGCATGCCAACCTCTGGCCGCGCCAGGGCAAGGACGCGCTGCTGCTCGTCGGCGGCGAGACCGCCGACGTGGGCACGGGTGAGACCTGCTCCGACCCGCAGGCCGGGTCCTTCATGACCTGGGACACGACCGACTGGAAGCGCACCGGTCAGCTCCGCCTGCGCGACTCCTACCGCCCGCCGGTGTCCGCACCGACCACCGGTGGCGTCGCGGCCTACGAGACCTACTGCTCGCACTGGTTCACACCGCGGCCGGGGTGGCGTGACGGCGGCCAGGTGGCGGTCAGCTGGTACGAACACGGCACCCGCTTCCTGCAGGTCGACAAGCGGGGCAGCATCCGCGAGATCGGCTACTTCGTCCCTGCGGCGACGAGCGCGAGCGCGGCCTACTGGGCGAGCAAGGACGTCGTCTACGTCCTGGACTACCAGCGGGGGCTCGACATCTTGCGGTTCCACGACGACAAGGCCGGCAAAGCCCCGCGCAGTGTCGCTCCCGACGCACGCGGCCTGCCGCCCACCCAGCCACCGGCGGTCCTCAAGGGTTATCGGCCGGGGGCGATCCTCGGCGACCGGTGGCTGTGCGCCTGAGCTGTCCGGGCCGCTAGCGTGACCGGGTGACCCGACCCGACGGCCGCGCGGCCGACCAGCTCCGTCCCATCTCCCTCACTCGCGGCTGGCTCGACCACGCCGAGGGCTCCTGCCTGGTGGAGTTCGGTGGGACCCGCGTGCTCGTGGCGGCGAGCGCGACCGAGGGCGTGCCGCGGTGGCGGCGCGGCAGTGGACTGGGCTGGGTGACCGCGGAGTACGCCATGCTGCCGCGCGCCACGCACACCCGCAGCGACCGCGAGTCGGTGCGCGGCAAGCTCGGCGGCCGCACGCACGAGATCAGCCGGCTGATCGGGCGCAGCCTGCGGGCCGCGATCGACCTCAAGGCCCTCGGGGAAAGCACGATCGCGATCGACTGCGACGTGCTGCAGGCCGACGGTGGGACGCGCACAGCGGCGATCACCGGCGCCTTCGTGGCGCTGTCGGATGCGTGCGCGCACCTGTCGCGGCCGCAGGCGATCGTGCGCAGCGTGGCCGCCGTCAGCGTCGGCATCATCGACGGCGAGCCGCGTCTGGACCTGCCCTACGTCGAGGACGTCGCCGCCGACACCGACATGAACGTCGTGGCGACCGGAGACGGTGAACTCATCGAGGTGCAGGGGACCGCCGAGGGCAACCCGTTCAGCCGGGCCGAGCTGGACGCCCTGCTCGACCTGGCGCTCGGCGGCTGCCGCACCCTTGCCGAGCTGCAGAGCGCTGCGCTGGCCGAGCCCCTGCGCGCCCGACACAGCGGCAGTCCCACCGCGCTGTGACGCGAGTCGTCCTCGCCACCCGCAACGACGGCAAGCTCACCGAGCTGCGCCGGATCCTGGCGGCGTACGACGTCGAGCTGCTCGGACTGGATGACGTGCCTGCCTACGAGCCGGGGCCAGAGACGGCCCCGACCTTCGCTGGCAACGCCATCGCCAAGGCGCGCGAGGCCTGCGAGCGCACCGGGTTGCCGGCTGTCGCCGACGACAGCGGCTTGTCGGTCGATGCTCTCAACGGCATGCCCGGCGTGCTGTCGGCGCGCTGGTGCGGCCGGCACGGTGACGACCCGGCCAACACCGCGCTGCTGCTTGGCCAGCTGGCCGATGTGCCCGATGAGCGGCGCGGTGCCAGGTTCGTCTGCGCCGCGGCGTTGGCCTTGCCAGACGGTCGCGATCTCGTGGTCGAGGGCGAGATGTTAGGGACCGTCGTGCGCGCGCCCCGCGGCACCCAGGGCTTTGGTTACGACCCGGTCTTCGTGCCCGAGGGACTTCAGGTCACCAGCGCAGAGTTGAGCCCCTCCGACAAGGACGCGATCAGCCATCGGGGCAAGGCCTTTCGGGCTCTTGCACCTTTGCTGGTGCAGGCCCTAGCGGGCTGAGCGGATCACCGTCAGACAGCGCTCGGGGTTGCGCGGGACGATCTGCGTCGGCTGCTCGGCGCCGGTCGACGGGTCGAACAGCCAGGCGTCGGCGTCGGGCTCGGTCAGGTGCGCCACCTCGCGACTGACGGTGCGGATCCGGCCGAGCATGTCCTCGATCGTGCCGAGTCGGGCGGTGTCGGTCAGCCGGTGGCTGGAGATGATCCAGACCCGTTCGGTCGCGAAGCGGCCGGCGTTGAGGGCCGCGAGGTCGGAGCAGTTGAGCTGCTCCTGCTTGGACAGGAAGAGGATGACGCCATCTCGGCTCACCCCGGTCTGCTCGGCGTAGTACTCGAACGGGTCGCGGGTGGCCACCTCGACGTAGACGAGGTCACCGGGCTGGCGCACTGTGGCGAAGCGCTCCAGGAGGGGACGGAGCTCTTCGACGTACTGCGTCTGGGTGGTCAGGCGCAGTCCGGCCATGGCCGCCGGCGCCAGGGACACCGTGAGCGCGGCCGAGCCGGCGAGTAGCCAGGCCGTCCGTCGGGAGTGCAGCTGGTGGGGCAGCGCGGCGGCGAGGGTGACCGCGGCGAGCGGCACCAACCACAGGGCCAACCGCTCGGCGAAAGGGTAGGTCGACAGCGCCGCAGCGGCCAGCCCGGCAGGCACCGCTGCCCAGAGCAGGGCCGTCCGCCGCCCCGAGAGCCGGGACAGCCGGACCAGCCCGAAGACCAGCAGCAGCAGGCCGATGACGCGCCAGGTCAGCTGGAGGGGGTCACCCGCGAGGGCGAACCAGCGGCGGACGAACCACGCCGGCAGGTCCAGGGCCCCGTCGGGATAGGTCGGTCGCCAGAAGTCCGCCAGCGGCTCGTTGCTCGTGAGCCGGCGCAGCAGCAGGAGGTACTGCACGGCCAGGGACACCAGCCAGGTGCTCAGGACCAGGGCCATCCGCACGGCGCGGGGGACGTCACCTCGGCGCAGTGGCGTCAGCACGAGCACCACGCTGATGCCGGCGAGGGCGAAGACGGACGCGTACGACGCCCAGACCGCGAGGGCTCCCGCCGCGGCCAGGCGGCGCAGCGGCGGGCCGTCCCCTGCGCCGGCTCGCACCCGCAGAGCCATGAGGATCAGGGCCATCATGACGAGCACGTCGGAGGAGTACTGCTTGACCTCGTTGGAGTAGTAGATGAGGTCCGGGTGCAGGGCGATCACGAGCACCGGGATCGGCACCAGCACCCGGGGCAGGAAGCGGCGGGCGAACGTGACTGACAGCGCCAGGACGCCGAGGCCGGCGAGCAGCGGCACCAGCCGCAGGCTGCGCTCGCCGGTGCCGAAGAGCTCCACGGACAGCCGTTCCAGCCACAGCCACACGACCGGCGCGGCCTGGCTGTGCAGCAGCGGCTCGGTGACCAGATCGACGAACCCCCGCTGGACGAGGTTGTCGGCGATGAGGACCTCGTCGAGCCAGAGCGTGCGCCCGCCCGCCCACTGACGGACCCGTGCCACGGCGCCGATCAGCAGTGCGAGCAGGGGCAACCAGAGCGTCCAGGCCCGATAGGCCCAGGTGACGAGGGCGGGGGGAAGGGCGCGTCGGCGGGCGTGCCGGGCCGGGCGGAGTGGACGCGAGCGCGCCGACCGCGGGCCGGGCCGGGTCGTGCGGGGTGGGACCGTCCGCGCCAGGGGCGGGCTGTCGGTCACAGCGCGCGGGTGCGGTACCGCTCGCGCAGCAGGATCCACAGCGCCTCGACGCCGTCCTTCCAGGTGAGCTTCTTGCCCTCTTCCCGGGTGCGCGCCTTGTAGCTGATCGGCACCTCGAAGGGCCGGATACCTCGGCCGAGCAGCTTGCCGGTCACCTCGGCCTCCATGCCGAAGCCCTCGCTGCGGATGTCGAGCTCGCGGTAGAGCTCGAGCGGCATCAGCTTGAAGCAGGTCTCGAGGTCGCTGATCCAGCAGTCGAAGACGACGTTGGCGAACATCGTCACGGCCTTGTTGCCCAGGACGTACCAAAAGCTGTAGGCCGTGTGCGAGCCGAAGCTGCGGGTGCCGTAGACGAGCTGGGTCTCGCCGGCGAGGATCGGCTCGAGCAGCTTGGGGATCTCCTCGGGGGAGTACTCCAGGTCGGCGTCACAGATGATCATGTAGTCGCCGGTGGCACTGCCGGCGGCGGTGCGGATGGCGGCGCCCTTGCCCCGGTTGACCGGGTGGTGCACGACCTGCAGTCGTGGGTCGGCGAAGCCGGCGAGCAGCTCGGCGGTGCGGTCCTGGCTGCCGTCGTTGACGACGACCACCTCGACCTCGCACGGGTAGTCGACGTCGAGGATGCGCTTGAGAGCTGTCTCGACCGTCGCTGCCTCGTTGAAGACGGGCACGAGCACGGACAGCTTCACGCTGAGAACGCTAGCCGACGAGCTCGGGATGGCTCTGGAACCACGCGATGGTCCGGGTGAGCCCCTGCACGAGCGGGACCTTCGGCTCCCAGCCCAGGGCGGTGCGCGCCAAGGTGATGTCGGGCTGGCGCACCGAGGGGTCGTCCTCGGGTCGCGGGATGAAGGCGATCTCGCTCGCGCTGTTGCTGAGCGCGCGGATGTGCTCGGCGAGCTCGAGCATGGTCAGCTCGTGGGGGTTGCCGACGTTGACCGGTCCGGGCAGGTCGCTGCGCAGCAGTCGCAGGATCCCGTCGACGAGGTCGTCGACGTAGCAGACGCTGCGGGTCTGGCTGCCGTCACCGGCAACGGTGATCGGCTCGCCGCGCAGCGCCTGGCGGATGAAGGTCGGAATGGCGCGCCCGTCGTTGGGCCGCATCCGCTCGCCGTAGGTGTTGAAGATGCGCAGGATGCCGGTGTCCACGCCGTGCGTGCGCCGATAGGCCATGGTGAGCGCCTCGGCATAGCGCTTCGCCTCGTCGTAGACGCCGCGCGGACCGACCGGGTTGACGTGCCCCCAGTAGGTCTCCGGCTGCGGGTGCACCTGCGGGTCGCCGTAGGTCTCGCTGGTGCTCGCGAGCAGGAAGCGCGCGCCCTTCTCCTTCGCCAGGCCGAGGGCGTGCAGCGTGCCGATCGATCCGACCTTGAGCGTTTCGATCGGCAGCAGGAGGTAGTCGATCGGGCTGGCTGGGCTCGCGAAGTGCAGGATCTGGTCGACCGGACCGGGGACGTGCACGTAGTCGGTGATGTCGGCCTTGACGAGCCGGAACCGGTCGTTCTCGAGCAGGTGCTCGACGTTGGCCGGGGTCCCGGTGACGAAGTTGTCGAGCGCCACGACCTCGCAGCCGTCCTCGAGCAGCTTGGTGCACAGGTGCGACCCCAGGAAGCCGGACCCACCCGTCACCACGACCCGTGTCATGCGCAAAACCTAATCGAGGGAAAGCCGGCAGCGTGCGCACGGGGGGACTCGAACCCCCACACCCGAAGGCGGCGGCACCTAAAGCCGCAGCGTCTGCCAATTCCGCCACGCGCGCGTGCCGTCAGCCTACGGCGGTCAGACCCCGAGGTCGCGGCGCAGCTTGGCGACGTGCCCGGTGGCCTTCACGGCGTACGACGCCGTCGTGACGATGCCCTCCTCGTCCAGGACGAAGGTCGAGCGGATCACGCCGGTGACCGTCTTGCCGTAGAGCTGCTTCTCGCCATAGGCGCCGTAGGCCGTGAGGACCGCCTTGTCGGGGTCGGACAGCAGGGGGAAGGGCAGCTGCTCGGCCTCCACGAAGCGAGCCAGCTTGGCCGGCGGGTCAGGGGACAGTCCGACGACGGCGTAGCCCGCGTCGACGAAGGCGCCGAGGTTGTCGCGGAAGTCGCAGGCCTGCTTGGTGCAGCCGGGCGTCCCGGCCGCGGGGTAGACGTAGAGCACGACCTTGCGCCCGCGCAGGTCGGCCAGCGAGAGAGGTGCACTGTCGGCACCGGGGAGGGTGAAGTCGGGCGCGGCGTCGCCCGGGGCAAGGCGCGGAGTGGGAGCCATCGGCTCAGGCTGCCACGCCGATGGGGGCGCCCGGACCCACCGGAGCCTCGTGGTGGTCGTCCATCCGCGCCGTACGACGAAGACCGCGCCGGCCGGTGGCGGCCAGCACGATGAGGAAGACGACGGTGTTGGTCAGCACGATGGTCGTCCCCGAGGGCACCGCCACCTGGAACGACAGGTACATCCCGACGCCTCCGCACAGCGCGCCGATGGTGGAGGACAGCCAGAGCATCCGGCTGAAGGAGTTGGTCAGCATCCGCGCGACGACGGCCGGGATGACCAGGGTCGCGGCGACGAGGGTGACGCCGATGATCGTCAACGTGGCGAGGATCGACAGGGAGAGCACCAGCATGAGCAGCGCGTCCATGCGGGCGACCCGGACGCCCGACACGTCGGCGACCTCAGGGTCGAAGGTGGTGAACAGAAAGGCGCGGTAGCGCACGGTGAAGACCGTGACAGCGAAGACCAAGGCAACGACCAACAGGACGAGGTCGCCGCGGGTGACGCCGTTGATGCCGCCGAACAGCGCGGCTTCGAAGTCCGGGCCCTTCTTGCCGAAGCGGGTCAGGAGCGCGACGCCAAGAGCGAAGGACGCGGTGGTGACGACCCCGATCGCGGCGTCCGCGCCGATGCGTCTGCGCCGGGTGACGGCGCTGATGGCGAGCGCCGAGGCCAGCCCCCAGACGCCCGCGCCCAGGACGACGTTGACGCCGATCAGCGGGGCAGCGGCGAAGCCGCCGAAGATGGCGTGCGAGAGCCCGTGCCCGATGTAGCTCATGCCGCGCAACGTGACGTAGACGCCGATCAGGCCGCACAAGCCACCGGCGAGCACGGCAGCGAGCAGGCCCTTCTGGAAGAACTGGTAGTGGAAGGGGTCGAGGACGCTCTGCCAGAAGGTCATGCCCCGACCGCCGCGGCCGCGTGCCCATCGACGACCACGGGCATCCCGAGGTGCATGAGCACCTCCATGCGCGCACCGAAGACCTGCTCGAGCACCGACGGCACGATGACCTCCTGCGGGGTGCCCATCGCGATGACCCGCTGCTGCAGGGCCACCAGGTGCGGCAGGTGAGCGGCCATCCCGTTGAGGTCGTGCGTCGTCAGCACGATGGCGAGCCCGCCGCGGTTGAGGTCGTCGAGCAGGTGCAGCACCTCGTGCCGCGTCGCCACGTCGACGCCGGAGGTCGGCTCGTCCATGAGCAGCAGGGCAGGGCGTCGGACGAGTGCGCGAGCGATGAACATCCGCTGCTGCTGACCGCCGGACAGCTCGCGGATGTGGCGCTGACCCAGGTCGGCGATGCCGAGCCGCTCGAGCACCGTCGCCACGTCGGCGCGCTCCTGCGCGGTCGCCCAGGGCAGCAGCCGCCTGCTGGCCCGGGACATCAGCACGCACTCGTGGACGGTGACCGGGAAGTTCCAGTTGACGGTCTCCAGCTGGGGGACGTAGCTGACCGCGAGTCCGGGCGTGCGGGTGACCGTCCCGTGGTGAGCCGTGACCGTGCCCAGCAGCAGCCGGAGGAGCGAGGTCTTCCCCGATCCGGACGGCCCGACGATGCCGGTGAAGGCGCCGGGCTCGACGGCGTAGGTCACGTCCTTGAGCACGGGCGCGCCGTCGTAGCCGAAGGTGACGTGGTCGAGGCTGACGAGGGCGGAGGGACTCACTCGACCACGCTAACGCGGCTCGTCCGTACTTGCCACTCATGTGCAACTAGGCACAGGGCGGCCTCCCGGGTGAGGATGCCCGCATGACCCGCGAGCGCGAGACCGGCCTGCGCATCGAGGACTACGCCGTGGTCGGTGACACCCGGACCATGGCGCTCATCGGCCACGACGGCTCCGTCGACTGGCTCTGCCTGCCGCACTTCGACTCGGCCGCCTGCTTCGCCAAGCTGCTCGGCGGCGAGCGACATGGACGCTGGCAGATCGTCCCGAAGGGGTGGTCCGAGGGCGCGGTGACCCGCACGAGGCGGCGCTACCGCCCGGGGAGCCTGGTGCTCGAGACCGAGTGGGAGACCGCGACCGGTGTGGTGCGCCTCGTCGACGCCATGCCGCCGCGCGATGAGCACGTCGACCTCATCCGCCGGGTCGAGGGAGTGTCCGGCGAGGTCGAGATGGCCATGCGCTGGGTCGTGCGCTTCGCCTACGGCAACGCTATCCCGTGGGTGCGCCGGGTGGTCGACGAGGACGGGCACGAAGCACTCTTCGCGCTCGCCGGTCCCGACGCGGTTGTCCTGCGCGGCGATGTGCTGCCCGAGCCTGACCGCCGCGAGCCGCACGGTGCGCACCACCGGCACTTCACCGTGCAGGCCGGTCAGGCGGTGACCTCGACCATGGGCTTCTTCGACAGCACCGCATCGATCCCGCGGCTGGACGACCCGGTCGCGGGCATCGCGCGGACCGAGCGCTACTGGGCGGGCTGGTCGAGCCGTTCGTCGTACGCCGGCGCCTTTCGGGAAGCCGTCGAGCGGTCGCTGATCACCTTGAAGGCGATGACCTTCGAACCGACGGGCGGCATCGTGGCCGCCCCCACGACCTCGCTGCCCGAGCAGCTCGGGGGCACCCGCAACTGGGACTACCGGTTCTGCTGGCTCCGCGACGCGACCCTCGTCATCCATGCGCTCGTGAGCGCTGGCTACACCGAGGAGGCGGGGGCCTGGCGCGACTGGTTGCTGCGCGCCGTGGCCGGTAGCCCCGAGCAGCTGCAGATCCTCTACGGCCTGTCCGGAGAGCGTCAGCTCCCCGAGCTCGAGCTCGACTGGCTCCCCGGTTACGAAGGCAGCAGCCCGGTGCGGATCGGCAACGCCGCGTCGGAGCAGTTCCAGCTCGACGTCTATGGCGAGGTCATGTCGGCGCTGTTCGCGGCCAGTGAGGCGGGCCTGGCCCCGGATGACTTCTCCTGGTCGGTGCAGTGCGCGGTGATGCGGCACCTCGAGACCGTCATGGACCGACCCGACTCCGGCTTGTGGGAGGTCCGTGGTCCTGAGCGGCACTTCACCTTCAGCAAGGTGATGGTGTGGGTCGCGTTCGACCGCGCCGTGCGCACGGTCGAGGAGCACGGCCGGCAGGGGCCGGTCGAGCACTGGCGGCACCTACGCGACCAGGTGCACGCCGAGATCTGCGCGCAGGGCTGGAACCCCCAGGTCGGTGCCTTCACGCAGTACTACGGCGGGGACGCGCTGGATGCTTCTCTGCTCGTCCTGCCCAGCGTCGGCTTCCTGCCCGGCGATGACCCCCGGGTGCTGTCGACCCTGGCGCAGATCCAGGCGACGCTGCAGCACGGCTGCCTGGTCGATCGCTACCAGACGGTCGAGGAGCTCGACGGCCTGCCGCCCGGCGAGGGCTCGTTCCTCGCCTGCTCCTTCTGGCTGGTCACCGCGCTGGCGCACGCTGGCCGGCTGGACGAGGCCCGGTCGCTCTTCGAGGAGCTGCTGGCCTTGCGCAACGACGTCGGCCTCTTGGCGGAGGAGTACGACGGCGCGGCGCAGCGGATGACCGGCAACTTCCCCCAGGCCTTCTCCCACCTGGCCCTGGTCGAAGCCGCCACTACCCTGGACCTGCTGGGTTCGGGCACGGTCCGCACGGGGCAGGTGCCGCAGGGACCGATCACCGAAGGGGCGCCTGCGTGAGCGACGACGACGTGCCGGCCAAGAAGGCGCCCGCGAAGAAGGTCCCCGCCAAGAAGGTCCCCGCCAAGAAGGTCCCCGCCAAGAAGGTTCCCGCAAAGAAGGTCGCCTCCAAGAAGGTGCTCGCCCCGAGTGTCGCCACCCCCGCGCCCGTCCCGCCCACCAGCACTGCAGGGAGTTCTGTGACCGACGACGGCAAGGATCGCGACGGCGTCACCCCGGAGAGCCTGGCCGCCGACATCGAGCGGACCCGCGAGGACCTGGCCCACACCCTCGACGCCATCGCGGAGAAGGTCAGCCCCAAGCGGGTCGCGAGCCGGACGACGAAGAAGGTCACCCAGGCCGTCAAGGACACCGCTCACGATGCCGCCGGGTCGGTGCGCGGTGCCCTCGATGGCGCGCACGCGGTCAAGGACAAGGTCACCGGCAGTGGCGACAGTGCTGGCGCTGCCGACGGTCCGGCGCTGCCGACGCTCTCCGCCCCCGCTGCTGCTTCAGGCCCGACGCTGCCGACGACCTACCTCGTCGGGGGTGGCGTGGCCGCCCTGGTGGTCGTCCTGCTGCTGCGCCGCCGTCAGCGCCGTAAGCGCCGCTAGCCGCCAGCGCTGCTAGCCGCCGGACACGTAGATCTCGTCGGGCGGAGAGGGGTCGTCGCGGGTTTCGAGCCAGTGCTCGGGCAGGCTGACCTCCTTGGGTCCCTGCACGTGGCCGCGCGGCAGCTGATGGGCATCGGGGGGCAGCTCCGCCGCAGCGTCCAGCTCGTCGAGCAGGGCGTCGAGCTCGGCCAGGGACGAGGCCATCGACAGCAGTCGACGCCGCATGCCCCCGGCGGGGTAGCCGGTGAGGTACCACCCGACGTGCTTGCGGAAGTCGCGGACCGCCATCGCCTCGTCGCCGTTGAACGCCTCGACGAGCAGGCGCGCGTGCCGGCGCATGACGTCGGCGACCTCGCCCAGGGTCGGGGGGCCCTGCACGGGTCGGCCCGCGAAGGCGTCGGCGAGGTCTCGGAAGAGCCACGGCTTGCCCAGGCAGCCCCGGCCGATGACGACGCCGTCGCAGCCGGTCTGCTCCATCATCGCCAGCGCGTGCTCGGCGGCCCAGATGTCGCCGTTGCCCAGGACAGGGACCGATGCCGTCCGCTCCTTGAGATCGGCGATCGCCGTCCAGTCAGCTCGGCCCGAGTAGAGCTGTTCCGCCGTGCGCGCGTGCAGGGTGATGGCGGCGGCACCCTCGTCGACGGCGCGCTGACCGGCCTCGACGTAGGTCAGCACGTCGGCGTTCACGCCCATGCGCATCTTGACGGTGACCGGGACCGGGCCAGCCGCTCGCACAGCGGCCCGGACGATCTCGCCGAAGAGCACCCGGTGCACCGGCAGGGCTGCCCCGCCACCGCGCCGGGTGACCTTGGGCGACGGGCAGCCGGTGTTGAGGTCGACGTGATCGACGCCGACGTCCTGTACGACCCGGCGGACGGCCTCGCCGACGACCTTGGGGTCGACGGCGTAGAGCTGCACGCTGCGGATCGGCTCGTCGTCGCCGAACTGCACCATCCGCCGCGTCGTCCCGTTGCCCTCGATCAGGGCGCGGGCCGACACCATCTCGCTGACGTAGAGCCCGGCGCCATAGCTCCGGCACAGCCGGCGGAACGCAGCGTTGGTGACGCCAGCCATCGGGGCGAGGACGACGGGCGGATCGATCTCGAGCGGACCGATCTTCACGACGCCACCCACAGGTCGTTCAGGCGCACGTCGAGCCGCGCAAGCAGCTCGCGCACGACCGGCAGGCTGACGCCGATGACGGTGCCCGCGTTGCCGTCGATGCTGTCGACGAAAGCAGCGGCCCGGCCGTCGATGGTGAACGGACCGGCCACGCTGAGGGCCTCGTCGGTGCCGGCGTAGGCCGCGAGCTCGGCGTCGTCCGGCGTACCGAACCGGATCACCGACCGGGCCACCGCGTGCACCCGGTCCTGCCCAGCGGGGCGACTCGTGTCGATGAGGCAGTGACCGGTCAGCAGCTCGCCCTCGCCGCCGCGAAAGCGCCGCCACCGGGCCAGGACCTCGTCCGCCGAGCCGGCCTTGCCGAAGGTCTGACCGCCGAAGACCAGCAGCGAGTCGCACCCCAGGACCAGCGCGTTGGCGTGGTGGGCGGCGACGGCCGTGGCCTTGGCGACGGCGAGCTGCTCCACGAGCGCCGCAGGGTCCGTCGCGACCAGGCTGTCCTCGTCGAATCCGCTGACCTGCACGACAGGGTCGAGGCCGGCGGCCTGCAGCAGCCGGAGCCGGGCCGGCGACGCCGACGCGAGGACGAGGGTGCGGGTCACGCCGTCAAGGCTAGGGGCGTTCTCCGGGAATATTGCTTGAGCGCTCAACGTCCTGTACGGTGAGAAAAGTTGAGCACGCAACTACCTACGGAGGACACCATGACTCAGACCGACACCGCCGCCCCCACCGTCACCCTGGAGCGGTCGGCCCTGACCGGCTCCTACACGATCGACCCGTCGCACAGCCGGCTCGGCTTCGTCGCCCGGCACGCGATGGTCACCAAGGTCCGCGGCTCCTTCGGGGAGTTCGAGGGCAGCGCGCAGCTCGACTTCGACAACCCGGCCGCCTCGTCGGCGTCGGTGTCGATCCAGGTCGCGAGCATCGACACGGCCAATGGCCAGCGCGACGATCACCTGCGCACCAACGACTTCTTCGACGCGCCGACCTTCCCGACGATCACCTTCACCTCGACCAGCGTCGAGGTCGAGGACGAGGACACCGTCAACGTCGTCGGCGACCTCACCATCAAGGGCGTCAGCAAGCCCGTCACCATCGCGTTCACCTACACCGGTGCGTCCAAGGACCCCTACGGCAACACCCGCGTCGGCTTCGAGGGCTCGACCGTCATCAAGCGCAGCGACTGGGGCGTGACCTACAACGCGGCGCTCGAGACCGGCGGGGTCCTCGTCTCCGACAAGATCACGCTGGAGTTCGACATCGCGGCGGTCCGCAACGCCTGATCCCGGTCAGCCTGCGTCGCGCTGGCGCCGGTCGGCGGCCCCCCCGGCCCCGACCGGCGTCGTCGCCTCCGGTCCCGCGGCGCGCATCGCCTCCTCAACCCGCTTGGTATCGCGCTGCGGGGCGCGCGCGGTGATGCTCGGCATGACTGCGCGCACCCACGACAGCGAGCGGACCCAGCGCTGGCCGTAGACGTGCGGCGCCCGGGCGACGATGCCGTCGACCAACCGGGCCACGGACGGCTCCAGTGGATAGGTCTTGCCGAGGAGCCCCGGCAGGTCGTCGCGCATCCCGCCGAGCCCCTGCTTGGCGTCGGCGCCGCGCACCATGTCGGTGTCGGTCCACGTGAGGTAGGCGACCCCGACGTCGACCCCGTGGTGGGCCACCTCGCCGCGCAGGCCGTGGGCGAACGCCTCCGCCCCCGACTTACTGGCGCAGTAGGCCCCCATCATCGGGATCGGGATCAGCGCCGCCACCGACGCCACCTGCAGCACGTAGCCCCGGGTCGACACGACCTGGGGGAGGAACGCGCGCACCGTGCGGATGCTCCCGAGCAGGTTGACCTCGATGACCCGGTCGTACGACGCGGCGTCGGCCAGCAGCAGAGGACCTCCGGCGGCGATGCCGGCGTTGGCGACCACCACGTGCGCCGGTCCGAGGCGGCTGAGCACCTGTGCGGCGACGGCGTCGAGTGCCGCTCCGTCCGTGACGTCGACCTCGAACCACGCGCTACCCGGGCACTGGGCGCTGACCGCAGCCAGCTCGGTCGGTTCGAGCCCGAGCAGGGCGACGACCGCTCCCCGGGCGGCGAGCTGGCGGGCGAGCGAGGCTCCCACTCCGCGCGCGGAGCCGGTGACGACGGCGACCTTCCCGGTGAGGGCTGCCGGTCCCGACGTACGACGCACGCGTCCTCCAGGGTAGGCAGCCCGCGAACGCGCACTGCCCGCCGCACGCTACTGGTCGGCGGCCGGCCCGACGCGCTCGCCCAGGGAGGCCGCCAGCATGTCGGCGCGCTCGACGAGCTTGACCCGCTCGCGGGGCTTGTCGTCGACCGGGCCGAAGGCGGCGCCGAGCGAGCGCTCGTGCTCGTCAAGGCGTTCCCAGCCGCTCCAGGTGGTGAAGGTGATGCCGCGGCTCTCCAGCAGGGACGGGATGCCCTCCGGCGAGGGGTCAGCGGCGCGGGGGAGCGAGGTGAGGTCGGCGAGCAAGCTGCCGACGGTCTCGATCGCGTCGCCCTTGGTGTGCCCGATCAGCCCGACGGGGCCGCGCTTGACCCAGCCGTTGACGTAGATGCCCGGCAGTGGTGCGCCGTCTGCTCCGACGACCCGGCCGGCCTGGTGCGGTACGACGTGGTTGCGCGGGTCCCAGGGCAGGGCGGCGAGCTCGGAGCTGCGATAGCCCACGCAGCGGTAGACGGCCTGCACCGGCCAGTCGTGGAAGACGCCTGTGCCGCGGACGTTGCCGGTGCCGTCGAGCTCGGTGCGCTCGGTGCGGAAGCCTTCGACCCTGCCGTCGCCATAGATCTCCACGGGCGAGGAGAAGAAGTGCAGGAACAGCTTGCGCGGGCGGGGGCCGATGCCGTGCTCGGCGACGCGCATGGCATAGCGCTCGAGCTCGCGCACGACCAGCCGGAGCTGGTTGTCGGTGCTCAGCGCCTTGGTGCTGCCCTCGTCGTACTCGATGTCCTCGGGGTGGACGATCACCTCGACGTTGGGCGAGTGGTCGAGCTCGCGCAGCTCCAGCGGGGTGAACTTGGCCTGGGCCGGACCCCGTCGGGCGAACAGGTGCACCTCGCGCACCTTGTTGGCCGCGAGCCCGGCGTAGACGTTGTCGGGGATCTCGGTGTAGAGCAGCTCGTCGGCTGTCTTGGACAGCATCCGGGAGACATCCAGGCCGACGTTGCCCGCGCCGATGACGGCGATGCTCTCGGCCTCGAGCGGCCACTCGCGCGGCACGTCGGGGTGCCCGTCGAACCAGGACACGAAGTCGGCGCCGCCGAAGCTGCCGGGCAGGTCGATGCCGGGAATGTCGAGGTCGCGGTCCTTCTCGGCCCCGGTGGTGAACACCACGGCGTCGTAGTGGCGCTGGAGGTCCTCGAGCGTGATGTCCACGCCGTACTCCACGTTTCCGAACAGGCGCACGGTGTCGCGACTCATCACCTGGCGCAGCGCGGTGATGATGCCCTTGATCCGCGGATGGTCAGGCGCCACGCCGTACCGGATCAGGCCGTAGGGGGCGGGCAGCTTCTCGAACAGGTCGACGGTGGCCTCGGTGCCCGACTTGTGCAGGACGTCGGCGACGTAGACGCCGGCCGGACCGGCGCCGACGACGGCAACCCGAAGGGGCCGGTCCACTGATGTCCTCCCAGGCAGACGAGGTAGAGCCTGAGCTCCAGTATCGCCGAGGGATGACCCGTCCGCCTGTGGGTTGGCTCACGCCCTCCGCCGGTCGCTGCGGCCGGGGTGGCACGCTGACCGGCATGAGCATCGACCAGCCGGCTGCCGCCGAGGCCGTGCGCGCCCTGCTCGTCGCGCTCGGCCAGGACCTGACCAACGAGTCCCTCGCGCAGACGCCCCAACGGGTGGCGGCGGCATATGCGGAGCTGTTGGCGCCGCACTCGTTCGATCTGACGACGTTTCCCAACGACGAGGGCTACGACGAGCTGGTCGTTGCCCGGGACATCCCCTTCTCCTCGCTGTGCGAGCACCACCTGCTGCCGTTCGTCGGTGTCGCGCACGTCGCCTACATGCCCGGCGACCGCATCCTGGGGCTGTCCAAGCTGGCCCGCGTGGTCGAGCTGTTCGCCCGCCGCCTGCAGGTGCAGGAGAGGCTGACCAAGCAGGTCGCGACGTGGTTGCAGGACCACGTGGAACCGCGCGGCGTCGGCGTCGTCCTCGAGGCCGAGCACATGTGCATGAGCATCCGGGGAGTGCGGGCGACCGGCGCCAAGACGGTCACGTCGGCGCTCTACGGCTCGCTGCGCAACGACCCCAGGACTCGCCAGGAGTTCTTGTCGCTGACCGCCAGGTAAGCCGCTGCCGGTCTAGTATCCGTGCAGGTGCAGCAGGTCTGCGTCGTGGTCGAGGTCGCTGACGACCCGCTTTGGCGGCGTCCAGCCCAGGTCCATCAACGCCCGGTAGAGCGCCGAGCGGGCCGCGATCACCTGCTCATCAGCCGCCAGGCTTCGGGTCAGCAGGTCGCGATCCCCGACGTCATGCCGAAGGCGGGTCTGCAGGCCGCTGCTGCGCACGACCGCCGCCTGGTACGTCGCCATCAGCGGGAGCAGCGGATCGTCCCAATCGGGATA
>JANPHZ010000149.1:0-2392 GCA_031424715.1 Frankiaceae bacterium | reverse complement strand
CTTAATGGCCCAGCAGGGCTTGTACGCCGAGCTCTACGACCTGCAGGCCCGCGCCTACCGCTAGCTCCGACCCGGGCCTTCCCGTCGGCCGCCGTGCCGAACGAGCGCTTCGTCACCGGTGCGCAGGTCCAGGTGCATGAGGACTTGGTCGAACCGCTCGTCGCCCACCGCGATGAAGTCGGGCCGCCGGCCGCTGACGACGAAGCCGAACTCGGCGTAGAGCTGCAGCGCTCCGTGGTTGTTGCCGCGGCAGTCCAGCGTCAGCACCTCGACCCCGGCGGCCCGCGCATCGTCGATGACCGCCTGGACGACCTGCCGGCCCAGCCCCTGCCCCCTCACGCTAGACAGCGTCATCAGCTTGCTCAGGATGGCGTTGCGGGCCAGAACGGCCTTGGGATAGCGGTGCCAGTAGGCGCTGGCGAGGACGCGACCGCCGTCCTCGATGACGACCAACCGGGAGCCCTGGGCGAGTACGCCGTCAAAGTGCGCGGCCACGGCGTTGAGGTCGGGTACGGCCAGCCACCCCACGGCCCCGCCCAGCGCCGCCACGTCGGCGACGAGGGCGTGCAGGGCGTCGTACGGGAGGTCGCCGGGATCCACCCAGCGCAGCCGTGACATTCCTTGGCTCACCCGCGAAGGGTGACCAGCACCGACTCGAGCTCTTCCGGGCGGATCAGGACGTCACGGGCCTTGGACCCCTCGGAGGGTCCGACGATGCCGCGGCTCTCCATCAGGTCCATCAGGCGGCCGGCCTTGGCGAACCCGACGCGCAGCTTGCGCTGCAACATCGACGTACTCCCGAACTGAGTCGTGACGACGAGCTCGACCGCCTGGCACAGAACATCGAGGTCGTCACCGATCTCCTCGTCGACCTGCCGATCGGTCTGCTGCGGGACCGTGACGTCCTCACGGAACGCCGGCTGGCGCTGACCCTTGCAGTGCGCCACGACCGCCGCGACCTCAGCGTCGGTCACCAGGGCACCCTGGATCCGCATCGGCTTGCCAGCGCCCATCGGCAGGAAGAGCGAATCCCCCTTGCCGATGAGCTTCTCCGCGCCGGGCTGGTCGAGGATGACCTTGGAGTCGGTGCCGCTGGACGTCGCGAAGGCGAGCCGGCTCGGCACGTTGGCCTTGATCAGACCGGTCACGACGTCGACCGACGGCCGCTGGGTCGCGAGCACCAGGTGGATGCCGGCGGCGCGGGCGAGCTGGGTGATCCGGACAATCGCGTCCTCGACGTCGCGTGGCGCGACCATCATCAGGTCGGCGAGCTCGTCGATGATCACCATCAGGTAGGGGTAGGGCTGGTAGACCCGCTCGCTGTTCTCGGGCGCCTTCAGCTGGCCCGACCGGACCGCCTTGTTGAAGTCGTCGACGTGCCGGAAGCCGCTGGCAGCCAGGTCGTCGTAGCGCATGTCCATCTCGCGCACGACCCACTGCAGCGCCTCGGCGGCCTTCTTGGGGCTGGTGATGATCGGCGTGATGAGGTGCGGCACGCCCTCGAACGCCGTGAGCTCCACCCGCTTGGGGTCGACCAGGATCAGTCGCACCTCGTCGGGCGTCGCCCGGGTCAGGATGCTCACGAGCAACGCGTTGATGCAGGTCGACTTGCCGGCGCCGGTCGCGCCAGCGATGAGGATGTGCGGCGTCTTGGCGATGTTGGCGCAGACGAAGCCGCCCTCGATGTCCTTGCCGAGCGCCACCAGCATCGGGTGGTGGTCGTTGACCGCCACGCTGCTGCGCAGCACGTCACCGACACTCACGTTCTCGCGGTCGGTGTTGGGGATCTCGATGCCGATCGCCGACTTGCCGGGGATCACATCGATGATGCGGACGTCGGGGCTCTTGACGGCGTAGGCGATGTTGCGCGCCACGTTCTTGATCTTCTCGACCTTCACGGCCGGGCCGAGCTCGATCTCGTAGCGGGTGACCGTCGGGCCACGGCTGAAGCCGACGACCTGCGCGTCGATCTGGAAGTCCTCCAGCACCTGGGTGAGCGCCCGGATGATCTCGTCGTTGGCGGCGCTGCGGGTCTTGGGCGGGGTGCCGGTGCCAAGCAGCTCAGGCGGCGGCAGGGCATAGCTGCCCTCGAGCACGAGCTGCTCGGTGCGCAGCGGGACGGGCGTGATCGGGGTGGGCTCAGGGCGCTCCGGTTCGGGCTCCGGGTCCGGGGTGATGACCTGTGCGCGGACGACGGGGTCGAGGTCGGGCGGGGCGTCTTGCGCGGCGATCCCCTGGCGGCGGCGCGGGCGGCTGCGGTTCAGCGGCGGAAGTGCCTCGAGGTCGATCACCTCGTCCGGCGTCGGCTTCTTGCGCAGCAGCAGCGTGTCCCGCATTGCGAGGAGCCGGGTCGGCACCTGCTGCACCGGCGTCGCGGTGACGACGAGCACCC
>JANPHZ010000148.1:0-18012 GCA_031424715.1 Frankiaceae bacterium | reverse complement strand
CGGCATGCCCCGGCTCGACGACTCGGGAGAGGGCGACTCGGGCGAGCCGTTCGTCGTCGAGCGCCGACAGCTCGGTCATGCGGCAACCGAGGCGTGCCCGAGCCGGAAGCCCAGCGCTTGGTAGACCTCGCCGGAGCCGGGGCGGTCCACGCCGGCCAGGTCGGCCAGCGTCCACGCCACCCGGACCACGCGGGCGTGGCCACGCGCCGTGAGCAGGCCGCTCGTGACCGCGGCGTCCAGCGGGGGCTGGGCCTGTGCGGGCAGCGGCCAGCGACGGCGCACCTCGACGGCAGGCACGTCGGCGTTGGTCGCCCACGGCGTCCCGCGCAAGCGCGCGGCCGCCCGGGCCCGGGCCTCGGCCACGCGCGCCGCGATGGGTGCGGTCGCCTCGCCCGGCTCGCCCGCCAGGTCGGCGGTGCTCACCGGACCGAGCGAGACGTGCAGGTCGATCCGGTCCAGCAGCGGCCCCGACAGCCGGGCGAGGTAGCGCCGGCGGGAGTCCGGCGGGCAGGTGCAGGTCGCGAGGGCACAGGGGCAGGGGTTGGCGGCCAGCACGAGGGTGAAGCGGGCCGGGTAGACCGCGGTGCCGCCCACCCTCGTCAGCGACAACCGACCGCTCTCCAGCGGTTGGCGCAGGGCGTCGAGCACGCCTCGCTTGAACTCGGGTGCCTCGTCGAGGAACAGCACGCCGCGATGCGCCAGCGTCGCGGCTCCCGGCCGGGCCAGGCCGCTCCCCCCTCCCACCACCGAGGCCACCGTGGCGGTGTGGTGCGGGTCCTGGAAGGGCGGCCGGGTGACGAGCGGGCACCCTTGCGCCAACAAGCCGGCCACCGAGTGGATCGCCGTCACGTCCAGCGCGGCATCGAGATCGAGGTCGGGCAGCAGGCCGGGGAGCCGCTCGGCCAGCATCGTCTTGCCCGCACCGGGCGGCCCGAGCAGCAGCACGTGGTGACCGCCCGCGGCCGCCACCTCCATCGCGCTGCGGCCGGCGACCTGCCCGACCACGTCGGCCATGTCGGGAGCTGGGGGGCCCGAGGTGAGCGCGACCGCAGGAGGCGGCTGACCGCTCTCGTAGTCCTGGCCGGTCAGCAGTCGCACCAGGTCGGTCAGGGTCGCGACGCCGGCCGCTTCGATGCCGGGCAGCAGCTGCGCTTCCGCGAGGTTGGCACCCGGGACGACGGCGCGGTCGACGCCGGCGCGCAGCGCCGTGAGCAAGCTGGGCAGCACGCCGGCGATCGGGCGCACCCGACCGTCCAGGCCGAGCTCGCCGAGCAGGACCCGACCGACGAGCGACTCGGCCGGGACGACGCCGTCGGCGGCGAGCACCGCGGCGGCGAGTGCGAGGTCAAACCCGCTGCCCCGCTTGGGCACCGAGGCCGGCGAGAGCGCCAGGGTGATGCGCCGGGACGGCCAGCGCTGCCCCGAGTTGACGACAGCCGATCGCACCCGGTCACGGGCTTCGCCCACGGAGGTGTCGGGCAGGCCGATGACGGTCAGGCCGGGGAGGCCCTGCGCGAGGTCGGCCTCTACCTCGACCAGGTGGCCCGCCAGACCCACCAGGCCGATCGACCAGGACCGGGCCAGGCCCTCCGTCATCAGAACGCTCCGCGCAGGTGCACGAGCTCGGGTGCCCAGCCACGACGTCGTACGACGGAGACGACGTCGAACCGCAGGACCGAACCGCGCCGCTCGGGGTGCTCGGCGAGCCAGCGCAACGCGAGCCCACGGATGCGGCGGGCCTTGACCGGCCCGACGGCCTCCGACGGCTCACCGAAGGCGGTGCTGCTGCGCGTCTTGACCTCGCAGAAGACGCAGGTGCCGTCGGGTTCGACCGCGACGATGTCGAGCTCGCCCTCGCGGCAGCGCCAGTTGCGGTCGAGCACGACCCAACCCAGTCCGGTCAGGTGGCGCGCCGCCACCTCTTCGCCGTCCTGGCCCAGCTGTTGCGACGCACGCACGTCGACCACCTCCGCCGACGACGCTGCCTGGCAGTTGGCCGGCCGTGGTGGGGTCGAGCACGATCTGTGGACGCAGCAGCGTCCGTCCACAGGTCAGTCGGAGGGCTCCTCCTGCGGCTCGTCCTCGGACGCACCCGGGCGCATCGGCTCGGTCTTGGCCTGATTGGCGGCGGGGGCGCCGCCCTCGATGCGGTCACCGACATCGACGACGTCCTGACCGTCCGCCGACGGCATGGAGTCGGAGCCGGGCTCTCCCGGAGCTGGGCGGTCAGGCGTGGTCACGGCAGGCCTCCTCGAGGGGTCATTCACCCAACCCCTACCCGGGTCGTGCCGAGACAAGCCCCTCAGCTGCCGGGCAGTTCCAGGTCGGGCTTGTCGAGCTTCTCGACGTTGACGTCCTTGAAGGTGAGCACGCGCACCGACTTGACGAAGCGGGCCGGGCGGTACATGTCCCACACCCACGCGTCGGTGAGGGTCAACTCGAACCACACCTCTCCCTCGGCGCCCGCGCCACCGCTGCGCGGCTGCACGTCGACCGCGTTGGCGAGGTAGAAGCGCCGCTCGGTCTCGACGACGTAGTCGAACTGCCGCACGATGTCGCGGTACTCCCGGTAGAGCTGCAGCTCCATCTCGGTCTCGTACTTCTCGAGCTCTTCGGCACTCACGCGGTCACTCCCACCCGCTCATCCAACCCCAGCTGTCCTTCGCTGCGCGTCTCCGACGCGACGCTCCGGCGCACGTTGACGTAGGAGAACCGGTGCTGCGGGCACGGGCCGTGCCGGCGCAGCGCCGCGCTGTGCTCGGGCACGACGTAGCCCTTGTGCACGGCGAAGCCGTAGTTCGGGAACTCACGGTCGAGCTCGACCAGCATCCGGTCCCGGGTCACCTTCGCGACGACCGACGCCGCGGCGACGCACGCCGCGACCCGGTCGCCCTTCCACAGCGCCAGGGTCGGAACGGACAGCCCGGGCACCGTGAACCCGTCTGTCAGGGCGTACGACGGACAGGGGTCAAGGCGGCTCACCGCCTGGCGCATGGCCCGCAGGTTCATCACGTGCAGGCCGCACCGGTCGATCTCCGCCGGGGGTACGACGACGACCGACCAGGCCAGGGCGCGCCGTAGCACCTGCGCGTAGACGCGCTCGCGGGCGGCCTCGGTGAGCAGCTTGCTGTCGGCGAGCCCGGGCACCTGGGTGCTCCGCCCCGGCGGCAGGATCACGGCCGCCACGACCAGCGGCCCGGCGCAGGCGCCACGCCCGGCCTCGTCGGCGCCCGCGACCAGCGGGAAGCCGGAGCGGTGCAGGACCCGCTCGTAGGCGAACAGCCCGTTCTCGCTGCGCACGACTCCTCGGGTGGCGACGTGCACCTAGACCGCCACCCGAGCCAGGACCTCAGCCAGCTCAACGGGGTAGAGCGTCTCGGTCGTGGCGGACAGCTCGGCGATCGGCCACCAGCGGTGCTCGACGAAGCTCGACTGCTCCAGCGGGCTCAGGCCGGCGCAGTCGACCTCGTGGGCGTCGACGCGCAACAGGAAGTACTCCTCGTCCTGCAGGTAGTGCCCGCCGTTCCAGCGGAACTCCGTCAGCCGGGTGTGCACCACCTGACCCAGGTCGTCCGGTGCGACGCGCAGGCCGGTCTCCTCGAAGAGCTCGCGGGCCGCGCCCTGGGCGAAGGACTCCCCGGCGTCCAGACCCCCGCCCGGGGTGAACCACCAGGTCCCCGCCGCTGGGGCGAGCGGGTCACCTCCGCGGAACAGCAGCAGCCGGTCCTGCCTGTCGACCAGCAGGACCCGACCGGCTCGGCGCGCGACGGGGGTGCTCATGACCAGCCCAATCTAGGTGGCCTGGGCGGCGGTCAGCCGCGGGCGCGCCACCGTCGGCGCAGCGCTACGACAGGCAGTGCCCCGGCCAGTCCCAGCAGGTAGGGCGCGCCCTCGATCCCGGCGACCGCCGTGCGCTGGAGGGCGCCCTGGAAGTTGTCCGGGACGCTCAGCACGGTGGCACGGCCCACCGGCCAGACGATCACAAACGCCCGACCGATCACCTTGTCGACCGGGACGGTGCCCTTGTTCTCGTCACTGATGTGGCCGCGCGAGTCGCTGGAGAAGCCGCGGTGGTCCCCCATGACCCAGAGCCGACCCTCAGGCACGAGCACGCCGGGGGCCCCCGCCGGGCAGGACTGCTCACCTGTGCCGGCCTGGCAGAAGGTGAGCTTGTCGTCCTCGAACAGGTAGGGCTCTTCCAGCGGGATGGGCGCGGAGGCGCCCTTGGGCTGGACGGTCACGCGTCCCTCGTCGCAGCACGCGACCCGGTCGCCACCGACGCCGATGACCCGCTTGATGAAGTCCTTCTCGCCCGGAGCGCCGACGCCGATCGCACTGCTGATCGAGCGGAGCACGCGCTGCAGGCCATTGCTGGGCGGCGCGATCTCGTTCTCGGTCTGGAAGTTGTCCAGGCCGTTGAAGACCACGATCTCCCCGCGCCGGATGTCGCGGAAGTCGTAGACGAGCTTGTTGACCAGGACCCGGTCGCGCAGCTCGAGGGTCTGCTGCATCGAACCCGAGGGGATGTAGAACGCCTGGATGAGGAACGCCTTGATGAGCAGCGCGAGGACGAACGCGATGAGCACCAGGAAGGGCAGCTCGCGGAAGAACGAGCTGCTCTGAGCAGGTGCGGGAGCCGGGTCCGGCTCCAGGGCAGCGCTGACCGTGTCGTCGCCGCTCACCGGGCGGGTCAGGCCTCGGCCGACTCGGGCGCCGGGGTCGCCGCAACCACCGGGGCCACCGGGCTCACCGGGGCAGCAGCCGCACCCTTGACGGGCACCGCGTCGCGCTTCTCCTTGATCTTGGCCTTCTTGCCCCGCAGCTCGCGCAGGTAGTAGAGCTTGGCCCGACGCACGTCACCTCGGCTGACCACCTTGATGGTCTCGATGACCGGGGTGTGCACCGGGAAGGTGCGCTCCACGCCGACCCCGAAGCTCACCTTACGGACCGTGAAGGTCTCGCGGACGCCGCCACCCTGGCGGCGGATCACGACGCCCTGGAAGTGCTGCACGCGCGAGCGGTTGCCTTCGACGACCCGCACGCCGACGTCGAGCGTGTCGCCGGGACGGAAGTCCGGGACGTCGGTGCGCAGCTGGGCGGCGTCGAGCGCGTCGAGGGTGTGCATCGCAGGTGTTCGCTTTCCTCGTGCGGACCGGCGCGCGTGAGCGCCTGCCGGTCGGCGGGTGGGTGAAGAGCTGGGCTGGTCTGCGGACACGCCTCCACCGGGGCGGAGGGGTCGCAGCAGGTCTCTATGGTGCCACAGGCCCTGGCGGGAGATCGACTCCCGCGTCGCGCAGGACCGCCCGGTCGCGCTCGTCCAGCCCCTCGCTCGTCGCCAGCAGGTCGGGCCGGCGGTCCGCCGTACGACGAAGGGCCTCGTCCCGACGCCACCGCGCGATGCGCGCGTGATCGCCGCTCTGCAGGACCTCGGGGACCGCGCGCCCGTCCCAGACCGGGGGCCGGGTGTAGCTGGGACCCTCGAGCAGCGCCCGCATGCTGCCCGGCGCGAACGAGTCGTCCTCGTGCGAGGCCGCGTTGCCCAGGACCCCGGGCAGGAGGCGGGCGACGGCCTCGACGATGACGAGCACGGCCACCTCCCCACCGGCCAGCACGTAGTCACCCAGCGAGACCTCGTCGACCCGCACCCGCTCCCGCGCGTGCTCCAGGAAGCGGGCGTCGATGCCCTCGTAGCGGCCACAGGCGAAGGCGAGCCAGGGCTCGGTCGCCAGCTCGTGGGCGAGGGACTGCGTGAACGGGCGCCCGCTCGGCGTCGGCACCAGCAGGCGCGGCCCTGCGGCGGGACCGCCGCCGGTCAGGACGTGGGCGAGCCCGGCGGCCCAGGGCTCGGGCTTCATGACCATGCCCGGTCCGCCGCCGTAGGGCGCGTCGTCGACGGTGCGGTGCACGTCGTCGGTCCACTGCCGCAGGTCGTGCAGGCGTACGTCGAGCAGGCCCCGCTCCTGGGCCTTACCGAGCAGCGAGACCCCGAGTGGCGCCAGGTAGTCGGGGAAAATCGTGAGGACGTCGAGCTGCATCACGGCAGGTCCAGCAGGCCTTCGGGCGGGTCGATGACGACGCGGCCACCGGCCAGGTCGACGACGGGCACCATCGCCGCGACGAACGGCACGAGCACCTCGGTCGCAGCCTCGCGATGGATGGCCAGGACGTCGCCCTGGGGCAGGTGCAGCACCTCGCTCACCGTGCCCAGCGGGCTGCCGTCGACCAGGGTCGCCGTCAGACCGACGAGCTGGGTGTCGTGGAACTCGTCCGGGTCGTCACTGGTGGGGACGTCCTCGGCCTCGACCTGCAGCAAGGTGTTGCGCAGCAGCTCCGCGGCGGACCGGTCGGGAACGCCGGTGAAGGCCACCATGAGCCGGCCGTTCTGCTGCCGGGTGGACTCGACTGTCAGCGGACCGCGCTCCGGGGGGTCGGTGAGCAGCACGGCCCCAGGGGCGAAGCGGGTCTCGGGCAGGTCCGTGCGGACCTCCACCGTGACCTCACCCCGCAACCCCTGGGGCTTGCCGATCCGCCCGACCGTCAGGCGGTCAGGCTGTCCGGACATGGTCTAGCGGACCTCGTCGGTGTCGACGACGTCGACTCGGACGCCCTTGCCGCCCAGGGCGGCGACGACGGCGCGCAGGGCCTTGGCCGTACGGCCGTTGCGGCCGATCACCTTGCCGAGGTCGTCGGGGTTGACCCGGACCTCGAGGGTGCGACCGCGCCGGTTCGTGACGAGATCGACGGTGACGTCGTCGGGGTTGTCAACGATGCCGCGGACGAGGTGCTCGAGAGCGCTCTCGAGCACCTACTCCCCCGCGGGGGCGTCGGTCGTGGCGTCGGCGTCTGCCGTGGGAGCAGCGTCGTCGGCAGGTGCCTCGGCAGCGACCGCAGCGGTCGGCTCAGTCGCCTCAGTCGGCTCAGTCGGCTCAGTCGGCTCAGTCGGCTCAGTCGGCTCAGTCGGCTCAGTGAGCGCAGCGTCGGGGGTCGGCTCGGCCTCGGCAGCGGCATCGGCAGTGGCCTCGGCAGGGGCAGTGGCGTCCGCGGCGGCCTTCTTGGGGGCTGCCTTCTTCTTCGGGGTCGTCGCTGCGCCGGTGGCGCTGTCGATGCCCGCGCGGGCAGCAGCCTCGAAGATCGCCTTCTTGTCGGCCTTGGGGGCTGCGACGAGCATGGGCGGCGGGGCCGGCAGGCCCTTGAACTTCTGCCAGTCGCCGGTGACCTTGAGGATCGCTGCGACCGCCTCGGTCGGCTGCGCTCCGACACCCAGCCAGTAGGCAGCGCGGTCGGCGTCGACCTCGATGAAGGAGGGGTCCTCCTTGGGGTGGTACTTGCCGATCGTCTCGATCGAGCGGCCGTCGCGCTTGGTGCGGGCGTCGGCGACGACGATCCGGTAGTACGGCGCGCGCATCTTGCCGAGGCGCATGAGCTTGATCTTGGTTGCCACGAGAGGGTTGTGCTCCAGTCGGTGTGATGCGTGGGTGTGCCCCGGGTGCGCGTGGGGGTGCGCTCCGGAAGGCAGCGTGCGGGCTCGCCGGAAACGGGTAGAGGGCCGTCCCCCGGCGGGAACTCACTGTCCAGTCTGCCAGAAGCAGTCCCGGGCGCGCCAGGCGCGAGACTGGGGACATGACGACGCCGGCGCTGGAGGAGCTCGCCCGCACCCCGGCGGCCCCCCTGTGGCGGACGCCCGGGCTCGCGGTGCTCTTCACCGCGTCGACGTCGGCCCGGCTCGCCAACGAGGCTGCCCGGGTGTCGCTGGTGCTCCTCGTCCTGGAGCGCACCGACTCGCCGGCGCTGGCCGGCGCGCTCGTGGCCGCTCTGACCCTGCCGGCGCTAGTGACCGGCCCGCTCCTCGGGGCGTGGCTCGACCGCACGCGCCACCGCCGCGCGGCGTTCGTCGCCAACGAGCTGCTCCTCGTGGCAGCGCTCGTGGGGGTGCTGGCCTCCGCGGGGCGCGGACCGGCCTGGTCGGTTGTGCTGTGCGGTGGCTTGGCCGGACTCACCCTGCCCGTCCTCACCGGCGGCTTCACCGGGCTCATCGCCCCGCTGGTGCCGCCCGACCTGCTGCGCCGGGCCTATGGCGCGGAGTCGACGTCGTACAACGTCGCGGGAGTGGCGGGCCCAGGGCTGGCCGGCGCAGTATCCGCGGTGTCGCCCACCGCGGCCGTCGCGTTGTGCGTGGCGCTGTCGACGGTCGCGCTGCTCGCCGTGCTGCGGGTGCCGATGCCGGCACCGTCCGGGGCTCGCGGCAGCATCCTGCGCACGGTGGGGGCGGGCCTGGCCCACCTGGCCAGGACGCCGGCGCTGCGGTCGGTCACGCTGGCGACCACGGTGTCGTTCATGGGGATGGGCGCCTTTCCCGTGGTCTTCCCGGCGCTGGCCGTCGAGGTGGGGTCGAGTCGGGCGGCCAGTGGCGCACTGTTCAGCAGCTTTGCCGTCGGCGCCCTGGTGGGCTCGCTCGTGATGGCGGCCCGCGCTCCGCGGACGGGTCCGCTGCGCCTGGCCCTGTTGGGCATCGTCGGTCTGCTCGTGGTGTTCTCGGCCCTGATCGCGGCGCCCAACCTGCCGGTGGCCATCGCCCTGATCGTCCTGGCCGGAGCGTTCGAGGGTCCGGTGCTGTCCTCGACGCTGACGGTCCGCGAGCAGCACTCCCCCGCCACGATGCGCACCCAGGTCGTGACGACCGCTGCGTCGTTGAAGTTCGGGTCCTACGCCCTCGGGTCAGCCCTCGCGGGCAGCCTGGTCGCCGCCTACGGTCCCCGGACCGGCATCGGGTTCGTCGCCGCCTGCCAGCTGCTCGGCGTGGTGGTGGGCGCTGTCGCCCTCGGGTGGCCGACGCTGCGCGGGATCTGTCAACCCCGCCGATCTGCCCAGCGCTGAGGGGCTAGGCCCAGGTCACGTGCGTGATGACCTTCTCGCCGTAGCCGAACTCGCGCACGAAGATCGAGAACTCCCCGTGCTCCCCTCGCTCGACCTCCTGACCCCACGTCGACCGTTCGACTCCAACCTCGTTCCGCGCGGAAGACGTGGGGGTCGCCGCCACGGTCGTCGACGCATCGAGGTGCGCGTACATCGTCGCGATCTGCTCGAAGTCATGCGCGTTCGGATGGGTGCTCACGGTCGAAGCGGCGTGGGGGCCGGTGTTGGAGAAGTAGTCCATGCACGTGTTCTGCGACGAGCCGTCCTCGCTCGTGTGCCCGAGGCCGAAGGTGTGCCCGATCTCCTGACACATCACGTGCAGCTTCTCGTTGGGGTTGTTGTAGGTGGCCATCGAGAAGTAGGTGTCGTTCATCTTCGCCGAGCCCTGGGTGATGTGTCCGCCGCTGACACTGATCGAGGCAAGCCCGAGCCAACCGTTCCGGCCGTAGCTGCTGGCGCAGACCTGCACGGTCCCCTTGACCATCGAACAGCGCTTGGTGCTGGTCGACGGGGCCGCGGACAGCTTCAGCGTGGTGGAGGAGCTCCAGTCGGCGACGCTTGTCGCCAGGTGGCCGTGCCAGTCCGCGCCTGCGGCAAGTTGGTTGCCCACCGGCAGCGTGAAAGCGCTCGCCGTCCGCGCCCAGTGGTAGTTGTTCCAGGAGTGCGTGGCCTGAGCGGGGCTGATCAGGCTGAGGCTGGCCGAAGCGGCGACAGCGAGGACGACGGCGACGCGCTTGCGCGGCATGGGAACTCCTGGTCACGCGTTCGTCCCGGCACGCACCGGTGACGCCCTCATGCTCGCGAGCGCAGCGCCCGCCGTACATGACCCGATAGACCTATCTTTGGGGGGTCAGCGGGGGCGGTTGAGCCCGAACGGGTCCGGGGCGGCCGGCTGCGCCGGTGCGGCCGGAGTCGTCGGTAGTTGCGGCAGGCCGGCCGGGAGCTGGCGGGACGGTCCCCCTCCGGCCCGGCCCGGGCCCTTGCCCTTCTTGGCCTTCTTGCCCTGCTGTGCCCGCTTGGCCTTGCGACCCATGCCCGGCATGCCCGGGATGCCGCCCATCGACTTCATCATCTTCTGCGCCTCGTAGAACCGGTCGACGAGGTTGTTGACCTCGCTGACGGTGACTCCCGAGCCGTTAGCGATGCGTAACCGCCTGCTGCCGTTGAGGATCTTCGGGGTACGGCGTTCCTGCGGGGTCATGGAGCGGATGATGGCGGCGATGCGGTCGATGTCGCGGTCGTCGACCTGCGCGAGCGCCTCCTTCATCTGACCCATGCCCGGGAGCATGCCGAGCAACGACGTGATGGAGCCCATCTTCTTGACCTGGACCATCTGCTCGAGGAAGTCCTCGAGGTCGAAGTCTGCGCCGCTCTGCAGCTTGCCGGCCATCTTCTCGGCCTGGTCGGCGTCGAAGTGCCGCTCGGCCTGCTCGATCAGGGTCAGTACGTCACCCATCCCGAGGATGCGCGAGGCCATCCGCTCGGGGTGGAAGACGTCGAAGTCGCCGAGCTTCTCGCCGGTGCTGGCGAACAGGATCGGCTGGCCGGTGAGGTGCCGCACCGACAGCGCCGCACCACCGCGGGCGTCGCCGTCGAGCTTAGTCAGCACCACCCCGCTGAACCCGACCCCGTCGCGGAACGCCTCGGCGACGGTGACGGCGTCCTGTCCGACCATGGCGTCGACGACGAAGAGCGTCTCGTCGGGCTGTACGGCGTCGCGGATCGCGGCAGCCTGAGCCATCATCTCGGCGTCGATGCCGAGACGCCCGGCGGTGTCGACGACGACGACGTCGTGGTTCATCCGCTTGGCGTGCTCGATGCCCTCCCGCGCCGCGGCGACCGGGTCACCGACGCCGCTACCGGCATAGGGCGCGAAGACGTCGACGCCGGCCTGACCGCCGACGACCTCGAGCTGCTGCACGGCGTTGGGGCGCTGCAGGTCGCAGGCCACCAGCAGGGGGGCGTGGCCTTGGGCCTTGAGCCACACCGCGAGCTTGCCGGCCAGCGTGGTCTTGCCGGCGCCCTGCAGGCCGGCCAGCATGATCACGGTGGGCGGGGTCTTGGCGAAGCGGATGAGCCGGGTCTGACCACCGAGGATGCCGACGAGCTCCTCGTTGACGATCTTGATGACCTGCTGGGCGGGGTTGAGCGCGCTGGATACCTCGGACCCGCGGGCGCGCTCCTTCACCGCACCGACGAACGCCTTGACGACCGGCAGCGCGACGTCGGCCTCGAGCAGGGCGATGCGGATCTCCCGCGCGGTGGCGTCGATGTCGGCGTCGGAGAGCCGGCCCTTACCGCGCAGGGACGTGAAGACCTTGTCGAGCCGGTCGGAAAGGGTGTCGAACATCGGTCCTCAGCGCGTCGGGGTCGGTGTGCCCAGGCTAGCCGCGCCGGTCCCAGCCGGGCGAGCCGCTAGTGAGTGCCGACGAGATCGGCATAGCCCCGCAGGACGGAGCGCTCGAAAGCTCCGAAGATCTCCGAGTTGGCGGGACCGAACTGCGACATGGCCGTGCAGGACCCGGTGAATAGCGGCGGGCGAGTCCGGCCCTCGACGCAGTTGCCGTAGTGGTGCTGCGCACCGAGGAGATGCCCCATCTCGTGCGCCATGCCGATCACGATCAGATCGTCAGGGGCGCCCGCTTTCGCGAAGCGGTATCGCCCCTCACTCACCGAGAACTGCTCACCGACGAAGCGGACGCCACCGATGCAGTCGGCTATGCCGAGGATCTGGTCAGTCCCGTCGCGTTGCGGGTTGTTGTCCTCGAGGAGGTCCTTTGCCGTCAACAGGTGCACCAGGACGGCGCCTGCCGGCGGTCGCGGGTAGCGCTTCTGTACCGCGTCGAGAGCGGCGGAGACGCCGTGGGTCGGCTGGCCATCGCTGGCGACGCCATCCGCTTTGAGTGTCAGCGGCGCATACGTCGCAGCCAGGGTGACGTTCATCGCGAGGTACATCACGCCGACGTCGCTCACGATGCGCTTGGCCTCGGGGATGGCGATTCCGTCGAGCACGACCAGGATCGGCAGGACCACTCGGGGGCCGGTCCCCGTGGGTGTGATCTCGTACGGGTAGGCATCCCCGTTGGGCAACGGACAGGGGCTCGACTCGTGGGACGCCGAAGTCGGCATCGAGACGGGGTACGGCCGCACCTGCGCCACTGAGGCCGTAGCGCCAACGCTGCTCACCAGCAGAGCCGCCAGCCAGAACCGGGGTCGAACCTTCACGTGGCCTCCGCCTCAGTCACTTGTCGACCTGTCCTTTCTGCGTCGACGCACCGTGACCTGCCTCCGGCAGTCATCACGCTTGGCCGGCCGGTCGTGCCAGGGCCGCCAGGACGGCTTCGCGTACCCGCTCACGGTGGCCCTCCTCGGTGATCCGAGAGACGTAGAAGGCATCGACCACGTCGGCGCCGAGGGTGCTGATGTGCGCGGTGCGCACGTCGAGCCCGCACTGCTCGAGGGCACGGGTGACCCGGTGCAGCAGGCCCGCGGCATCGGGAGCCCGCACCTCGACGACGGTGGCGCTGTCGGAGGCGTCGTCGACCAGAGCGACCGTCGGCTCAGCGACGGCGAGGGCACGCCGGTCGGCGTAGGCGACCTCGCGCTCGGCGATCCGCTCACCGACGGCCAGGGTGCCGTCCACCGCGCGGCGCAGGTCGGCACGCACGACCGACCAGTCCGGCAGCGATCCGAACCGCGGGGCGACGCGGAACACCGACACGGCAAGCGGGCCACGTGCGAACGCTGACGCCGAACGCACGTCCAGCCGGTGCAGCGCGAGGACCCCGGCGGCGAGCGAGAGCAACCCCGGTCGGTCGGGCGCGACCACGGTGACCTCGTCGTCGAGGACCTCCAGGGCCAGCTCGCCGGCGGCGACCAGTCGCTCCTGCCACGCTGCCAGCGCGGTGTCGACGGCCGGTGCCCCCCCGTCCAGCAGCGCGTGCGTGCGCCCGACCAACTCGGCGATAAGCCGCGCTTTCCAGGCCGACCACGCGGCCGGTCCGGTAGCCGCAGCGTCGGCCTCGGTCAGCGCGTGCAGCAGGTTGAGCACCTCGGCCGACCCGACCGCGTCGGCGACCCGACGGGCGGTCGCCGGGTCAGCCAGGTCGCGCCGGGTGGCGACGTCCGGGAGGAGCAGGTGGTGCTGCACCATCGCGACGAGCGACGCGACATCGGCGGGTGGCAGCCCGATCCGCGGCCCGATCTGACCCACCAGTTCGACGCCCACGTCGGTGTGGTCGCCGGGCAGGCCCTTGCCGATGTCGTGCAGCAGCGCACCGAGCAGCAGCAGGTCGGGGCGGGCGACCCGCCGGGTCAGGGCAGCCGCCTCGGCAGCCGCTTCCAGCAGGTGCCGGTCGACGGTGAAGCGGTGATAGCTGTTGCGTTGCGGCTTGCTGCGCACGTGCGCCCACTCCGGCAGCAGCCGGACCATCAGCCCCACCGGGTCGAGCGCCTCCAGCACGGGCACGGCGGCCGGACCCGCTGACAGCAGCCCCACCAGCTCCTCGCGGGCAGCATCCGACCAGGGCACCGGGAGGTCGGGGCACTCGTCGGCCAACCGCTGCAAGGCGTGCGGGGCGATCGGCAGGCCAGAGGCCGCGGCCGCCCGGCTGACCCGCAGCACGAGGGCCGGGTCGCTCGCCGGGTCGGCGTCGCGGGCGAGCACGACTTCGCCGGCCTGCTCGACCACATCGACGGCCAGGGGTCGGCGCAGCGGGACCGGCGCACGGCGACCGAGCACCCGGCGGCGGGGCGGGGCGGCCGACACCCGTCGCCAGGTCGCGTCGGCGGTGTACGCCACGGTCCGCGCCGCAGCACTGACCGCGGCCATCAGCGCGTCGGCATCGGCGTAGCCAAGAGCAGCCGCGACGCTGTCCTGCTCCTGCATCAGCAGCCGGTCGACACTGCGCCGACCGCCCCCCGCCGTACGACGGTGCAGCTCACCCCGCACGTCGAGCAGGACCTCGTACGCCGACCGGACGACCGGCCCCGGGGCGTCCGCCAGTTGGGCGACGGCCAGCGCCTGGAGCGCGTGCACGTCGCGCAGGCCTCCGCGGCCCTCCTTGAGATCAGGCTCGAGCAGGAAGGCGATCTCGCCGTCGGTGCGGGCGCGTGCGGCCACCAGCTCGCGCAGCTCGGCCAGCCGTCCGGGTGCCCCCTTGCGCCACGCGGCGCGGGTGCTCGCGAGCATGGCCGCGGCCAGGTCGGGGTCGCCGGCGACCCGGCGGGCATCGAGCAGCCCGAGCGCGGCTTTGAGGTCAGTGGCGGCCACCGCGGCAACCTCCGCGACCGTCCGGACGGAGTGGTCGAGCCCGACGCCGCTGTCCCACAGGGGGTACCAGAGCCGGTCGGCGACCTCGCCGATGCCCCGTCGCCCGTCGTGCAGCAACACCAGGTCGAGGTCGCTGCCGAACGCCGGCTCGGCGCGGCCGAGCCCACCGACGGCGACGAGCGCGAGCCCCGGCTGCGGCCCGCCGAACAACTCGCCCAGCCGGGCGTCGTACAGCTGGGTCAGGGCTGCGCGCAGGGCGGCGCCGGTCAGGTCTTGGCGCTCCCGCAGCGCCGCGAGGTCGTGCCGCAGTTCGAGCGCCCACGCGGGCGCGCTGTCCTCATCCGTCACCTGGCGCCTTCCCTCCCGCCTGCAGCCCACCACACGCGCGGGCGCCCCCCGTCCGGAGACGAGGGGCGCCGGTGCGACGTGGGAGGGCTCAGAGCGCCTCGACGCCGCGCTCGCCGGTGCGCACCCGGACGACGTCGTCGACCGGGGTGCTCCAGACCTTGCCGTCACCGATCGACCCGGTGTGGGCCGCCTTGACGATCACCTCGATGACCGGGGCCGCATCGGCGTCGTCGACGAGGACCTCGAGGCGCACCTTGGGCACGAAGGCCACGGTGTACTCCGCGCCGCGGTAGACCTCGGTGTGGCCGCGCTGGCGGCCGAACCCCTGGACCTCGCTGACGGTCATGCCCTGGATGCCGAAGGTCTCCAGCGCGGCCTTGACGTCTTCGAGCTTGAACGGCTTGAGCACAGCGGTCACGAGCTTCATGAGGTCACCTTCGCAGCAGCCGGGAGGGAAGCCGAGCCCACGAGGGTGCCAGAGCCGGCTGAGCCGAGCCCTGCCCACTCGTAGGCGGACTCGGCGTGGTTGGTCGTGTCGATACCGGTCAGCTCGTCCTCCTCGCTTACCCGCAGGCCGATGAGGGCCTTGACCACCAAGGCGATCACCAGGGTGAGAACGAAGGAGTAGGCCATTACCGCACCCGCCGCGAGGGCCTGCTTGACCAGCAGGTCGGCGCCACCGCCGTAGAACAGGCCGCGCAGGTCGGCGCTGCCGGTCGAGGTGTCGCTGGCGACGAGCCCGACCATCAGCGTGCCGGCCAGTCCGCCGACGAGGTGGACGCCGACCACGTCGAGCGCGTCGTCGTAGCCCAGCCGGTGCTTGAAGGTGACGGCCAGGCAGCACAGCCCGCCCGCGACCAGGCCGACGAGGATCGCGCCGACGGGCGTGACCGCGCCGCAGGCCGGCGTGATGGCCACCAGACCCGCGACGGCGCCGGACGCCGCCCCCAGTGTCGTGGCGTGTCCGTCGCGCAGCCGCTCGGTGCCGATCCACGCGAGCAGACCGGCGGCGGTTGCCACCTGCGTGTTGACCATCGCGAGGCCGGCGACCCCGTTCGCCCCCAGGGCCGATCCGGCGTTGAAGCCAAACCAGCCGAACCACAGGATGCCGGTGCCGATCATCACGAGCGGCAGGTTGTGCGGGCGCATCGGATCGCGGCCGAAGCCCTTGCGTACGCCGAGGACCAGGATCAGCGCGAGCGCCGCCGCACCGGCGTTGATGTGCACGGCGGTGCCCCCGGCGAAGTCCAGGGCGCCGAGCTTGCTGACGATCCAACCGCCCGTGCCGGCGATGTAGCCCGCCGCCGCGCCGGCGCCACCCGGTTCGCCGCTGTCGTAGACCGGGACGCCGAAGGCGAAGACCCAGTGGGCAACCGGGAAGTAGACGATCGAGACCCAGATGATGCTGAACAGCACCCAGGCTCCGAACTTCATCCGGTCGGCCACGGCCCCGCTGATCAGGGCGAGCGTGATGACGGCGAACATCATCTGGAAGGCCACGAACACGAAGTCCGACAGGCCGTTGGTCACGCTGGCCGTCGTGATCGTCTTGAGGCCGAGCAGGTCCAGGTTGCCGATCAGCCCCGACTTGGCGTCGACACCAAAGGCGAGTGTGTAGCCGTAGAGGACCCAGAGCACGCTGACGATGCCCAAGGCGCTGAAGGACATCATCAGCATGTTCAGGACCGACTTCGAGCGGGTCATCCCGCCGTAGAAGAAGGCCAGGCCGGGCGTCATGAACAGCACCAGGGCGGCGCTGGCCAGGACCCAGGCGGTCGTGCCGGTATCGAGTTCCATGCTTCTCCTCGGGACGCGGGTGTCGAGCTAGACCCTCGTGGCCGGGTGTTTCGCCTGCGGTGCAGGCCGTGTTTCGCCCCCGTGACAGTTCGCGCGCCGTGTTTCGCGGGCATGAACGCCTCGCCGCCGGTGTCCACGCCGGAAGGGAAAGGGGCGATGATGTCCGGTATGGACCTGTTTGTACGCCGTTCTGGGGCGACCGCGGCTGGAACACGCGTCCTGCTCGCGATGCTCGGCGCCGGGGTCGTTCTGTCGGCTGCACCGGTCGCGCGGGCCGACGGCCCGGGCTACACCGACCAGGGCGTCAACGCGGACGGCTACCGACAGATCTCCCTGGCAGCTGGCGGCTCGCCGCCTCCCGCGGACACCGCGAACGGGACCTATCGCGCCGACGTCTCGTGGACCGCGCCGGACGGACTCCGGCGCAGCTACCGCATCATCGTCCCGGCCGGTCTGCCCTCCCCGGCCCCCGTGGTCGTTGCCATGGGCGGGCTCTACCTCTCGGTGGCCAACACCCAGGCAACCCAGCACTGGGAGGACAACTCAACGGGCCAGGTCGTGGTCTACGCACAGGGCTACGGCGCGTCGCTGAACGCCGGTGCCTGCTGCGGCTACGCCGCCGCGCACGACGTGGACGACGTCGGTTACCTCGTCACGACGCTCGGCCACGTCGCTGCCCAGTGGCCGATCCAGCGCTCGCGCACCTTCATGACCGGCTTCTCGAACGGCGCGATGATGGCCTACCGGTTCGCCTGCGAGCGCTCGGATCTGGTGGCCGCTATCGGTCCGGTGGCCGGCACGGACGAGGCGTCCTGTGCCCCCAACCACGGGCGGACGACCCCGGTCGCCGTACGCCACCTGCACGGGGAGCGGGACACCACCGTGCCCTGGGAGGGCACCGACAACGCCGGCTTCTGCAGCTGCCGCATGGTCCCGGTCCCGCGCGCGCTCGCGGCGTGGGAGCGCACGAACAAGGACGCCGCCCCCGTCGCGGCGACGCTGCTGGCCCAAGTGGGGCATCGCTGGCCCCGCCCCGCCGACGGGCTGGACGCCACCGCCGAGCTGCTCCGCTTCTTCGACGACCATCCGCGGTCGAGCGCGGCGGTGTCCTAGAGAGCGACCTCGTCGCCGAGCAGGGCGTCGGCGAATGCCTCCGGCTCAAAGGGCGCGAGGTCGTCGGGACCCTCACCGAGGCCGATCAGCTTGACCGGGATGCCCAGCTCGCGCTGAACGGCGATGACGATGCCGCCCTTCGCCGTACCGTCCAGCTTGGTGAGCACGATGCCGGTGACGTCGACGGCTTCGGTGAACACCCTGGCCTGGACGACGCCGTTCTGGCCGGTGGTCGCGTCAAGGACGAGCAGCGTCTCGTCCACCGGACCGTGCTTTTCCACGACCCGCTTGACCTTGCCGAGCTCGTCCATCAACCCGGTCTTGGTGTGCAGCCGCCCGGCGGTGTCGATGAGCACGGTGTCCACGCGGACCTCGATGCCCTTCTTGACCGCGTCGAACACGATGCTCGCCGGGTCACCGCCCACCGGGCCGCGCACGGTCTGGGCGCCGACCCGGTCACCCCACGTCTGCAGCTGGTCTGCTGCGGCCGCCCGGAAGGTGTCGGCCGCACCGAGCAGGACCGAGCGGCCGTCAGCCACCAGGACCCGCGCGAGCTTGCCGCAGGTCGT